>CAYVOE010000273.1:318-7114 GCA_964452795.1 uncultured Nitrospiraceae bacterium | reverse complement strand
GCCGTCGGCATCGGGGATGAACCGCTTCGGGTCCTCGCCGCCTTCGCCGGTGTTGCTGCGGCCGCCGATCTTGTTCATGGCGACGGCGAGGGTCTCGTGGGCCTCGGCGCTGAGAGAGCCGAAGGACATGGCGCCGGTGCAGAAGCGCTTGACGATCTCCGAGGCCGGCTCGACCTCCTCGAGGGGAATCGGATTGCCGGGTTTGAACTTAAGCAATCCGCGAAGCTGGGCCAGGCTCCGGGTCCGGTCGTTCATCAGGTCGGCGAATTCCCGGTACCGATCCCAGCTGTTGCCGCGAACGGCGTGCTGGAGCCGCGAGATGCTGTCGGGGTTGTACATGTGGTACTCGCCCCGCTTGCGCCAGCGGTACTGGCCGCCCGGATCGAGCTCGGGCTTGCGGGCGGGGCGGCTCGGGAAGGCCACGGCGTGGCGCATCAGCGTCTCGAGGGCGACTTCCTCGACCCCGATGCCTTCGACCCGCGACGCCGTGCCGGTGAAACACCGTTCGACGAGCGGGGTGCCCAGGCCCACGGCCTCGAAGATCTGGGCGCTGCGGTAGCTGTGCTGGGTGGAGATGCCGATCTTCGACATCACCTTCAGCATGCCCTTTTCGATGGCATGGATGTAGTTGTGGACGATCTGGCCCGGATGTTCCTCGACCAGGACCTCTTTCTCAACCAGATCCTGGAGCGTCTCGAAGGCCAGGCAGGGATTGACCGCGTCGGCGCCGTAGCCCGTGAGCAGGCAGAAGTGCATAACCTCGCGCGGTTCCCCCGACTCGACGATGATGCCGCACTCGGCGCGCTTGGCTTCGCGGACCAGGTGCTGGTGAACCGCCCCCGTCGCCAGGAGGCTCGGGATGGGCGCGTTCTCCCGGTTTACGCCCCGATCCGACAGGACCAGGAGGGTGGCGCCGCCGTCGATGGCGGCCTCGGCCTCGGCGCAGATGCGGTCGAGGGCGGCGTCCAGGGCGGCGGGGCCTTCGTCGGCCGGGAACAGGGTCGAGATGACGGCCGTCTTGATGCCCGGCCGGTCCAAATACTTGATGTACTCAAGCTGTTCGTTGGTGAGAATCGGCGAGGCGAGGTGCAGTTGCTGGCAGTGCTTGGCCGTCTCGACCAGGAGGTTGCGCTCGCGGCCGATGGTGGTTTCGAGCGACATCACCAGCTCTTCGCGGATCGAGTCGATGGGCGGGTTCGTCACCTGGGCGAAAAGCTGCTTGAAGTAGTTGAAGAGCAGTTGAGGCCGGTTCGACAGCACCGCCAGGGGGGCGTCGTTGCCCATGGATCCCACCGGCTCCTTGCCGGTGCGCGCCATGGGGGTGAGAATGATCTCGAGGTCTTCCTGGGTGTAGCCGAACACCTGCTGCCGTTCCCGCAGGGGCGTGTCTTCCTCGGTCGGCGACACGGCGGGCACGTCCTCGGGCAGCCGGGTCATGTGCATCTCGAGCCAGGCCCGGTAGTGCTTCCGCGTCGAGATCTGCTCCTTGAGCTCGGTATCGTCGACGATGCGCCCTTCCTCGGTGTCGATGAGGAACATGCGGCCGGGTTCGAGGCGCCCCTTCTTGACGATCTTCTCCTGGGGGATGTCGAGGACGCCGACTTCCGAGGCCATCACGACGAAACCGTCGTCGGTGACCCAGTACCGCGAGGGGCGCAGGCCGTTGCGGTCCAGCACGGCGCCGATGCGGATGCCGTCGGTGAAGGCGACCGATGCGGGGCCGTCCCAGGGCTCCATCATGCAGGAGTGGTATTCGTAGAAAGCCTTCTTGTGGTCCGACATGGACTCGTGGCCGCTCCAGGGCTCGGGGATGAGCATCATCATGGCGTGGGCCACGGACCGGCCGGCCTGGACCAGCAATTCGAGGGCGTTGTCGAGCATGGCCGAGTCGCTGCCGCCGGGCTGGAGGATGGGGGGCAGCTTCTTGATGTCATCGCCGAAAAGGGGGCTCTCGAAGTGCATTTCCCGCGAGCGCATCATGTTGATGTTGCCCCGCAGGGTGTTGATCTCGCCGTTGTGGGCCAGCATGCGGAAGGGGTGAGCCAGGGGCCACGTCGGGAAGGTGTTGGTGCTGTAGCGCTGGTGCACCAGGGCCAGCCGACTCTCGAAGCTTTCCTCGCGGAGGTCGGGGTAATAGTGCTGCATCTGCTGGGCCAGCATGAGTCCCTTGTATACGACCGTGCGCGCCGAAAAACTCGGGAAGTAGAGCGGTTCGTTGGGCGCGAGATCGGACCGGGCCGCCGCGTTCTCGACGACCTTGCGGATTACGTAGAGTTTGCGTTCGAAGGCCTCGGCGTCCAGGCCGGGGGCGCGTTCCACGAAGACCTGGCGGATCACCGGCTCGCCCTGGCGGGCGATGTAGCCCACCGCCGACGAGTCGCGGGGCACGTCGCGCCAGCCGAGGACCGTCTGTCCCTCATCGGCAATGGTTTTTTCGATGAGCTCGATGAAGGCGGTCCGGGCGGCTCCGTCCTGGGGGAGGAAGACCATGCCCACGCCGTAGGCTCCGGGTTCGGGCAGGTGGAACTTGAGCCGTTCCGCTTCTTCGGCGAAGAGCCGGTGGGGGAGTTGGAGCAGGATCCCGGCGCCGTCACCCGTTTCCGGGTCGCACCCGCAGGCCCCGCGATGGACGAGGTTTTCCAGGACCTGGATCCCCTGGCGCACGATGGTGTGCGTCGGAGGACCCTGGAGGTTGACTACGAACCCTACGCCGCACGCATCGTGCTCGTAGAAGGGATCGTAGAGGCCTTCACGCGATATTCGATTCATCACCACGCCACCGTTACCTTTCTCCGCAGACAAGTCGGGTTCTATAAAGCCGTCCCGCAAGCGAGCCCGCCGAGTGCCTCTCCCGGCCGACTCGCTCCGCCGCCCGTCCCTTTTCACGGGCGACGAACCAGACATGTTCCGTGCAGGGGGCGGGTTGGGGAACCCTCCATCGCCGCACTTATGCGCGAAAGGTACACCTCACCCGTTCGCCTGCGCCCCGGATTTGATGCTGATCGTAAGATACTACAGAAATGTCCGGGGCGGTGTCAAATGGGCGGGAAGCGGCACAGCCTCCGGGAGCCGGCGGGTGCGCTTTTCGTCGAGGGTATCCGGGGGTGGAGAAGGGGCCGAAAAGCGGCTTGCTTCGCGCCGGCGGGGCGAGGGGCCTTTTCCGCTCCGCGACCCGACGCGAGCGCTTGACTCAAGGGGGGTGTCGATGGCAGGATGACGGCCTTCCAAAGCGTCCCGCCGTGACTGGCGATGCATAACGTGGAATTGACCACGGTGAAGCGGCGGGATGGGTCTTCGCCGTTCGCCTGGGCACCGGTGGTCCTCATACCTCGAATGAGGTCGTCGGAGGCTTGCAGACGGGGGCCCGAACGGGGCGGCCCTTCCGGAGGCGAAGCATGCGCCAGACCGTTCTCCACGATGAGCACGCGGCCCTGGGGGGCCGGATCGTCGATTTCCAGGGCTGGGCCCTGCCGGTTCAGTACGTCGGGATCGTGCAGGAGCATTTGCACACCCGCAGCCGCGTCTCCCTTTTCGACACCTGCCACATGGCCGAGTTCCTCGTTCGCGGGCCGGAAGGCATGGCGGCCTTCGATCGGCTCGTGAGCAACGAGATGACGACCCTTGCGGTGGGCCGCTGCCGGTACGGGGCAATCCTCAACGATTCCGCCGGCATCGTCGACGACGCCATCGCCATGCGACTGTCGGAAGACGAGCTCTACGTGGTCACCAACGCGGGACCCTACGAGGCCGTGGCGGCCCTGCTGAAAGCGGAAGTGCCGGGCCTCTCGGACGAGACTCCCGCCACCGCCAAGATCGACGTTCAGGGGCCGGGGTCCCGGTCGGTGCTGGTCGAGGTGGGGCTCGAAGCGGCCGCGTCTCTCCGGTACTATACGGTCTGCCGGACGCAATGGCAGGGGTGCGACGTCATCCTCTCGCGCACCGGCTACACCGGAGAACTGGGCTTCGAAGTGTATCTTCCCAACGACCGAGCCGTGGCCCTGTGGCGGGCGCTGCTCGCGCACGACGGCGTGCAGCCGGCGGGCCTCGGCGCTCGCGACACCCTGCGCACCGAAATGGGCTATCTTCTTTCGGGGCAGGACTTTGACGAATCGCGCACGCCCCTCGAGGCCGGGATGGAGCGGTTTGTGCGGTTGGACCGGGAGTTCCGGGGCCGGGACGCCCTGGTCGCCCAGCGGGATCGGGGCGACTACCCGATGCTGACGGGCATCCGCACCTCGGACCGCCGCGCGCCCCGCCACGGCTTCGAGATTCAGGCCGACGGCCGCACGGTGGGTATCGTGACCAGTGGGACCTTTGGACCCAGCGTAGGCTACGGCATAGGACTAGCCTATCTGCCCCGCGACATCCGCGCCGAATCCCCGAAAAATCTGGCGGCCGGACCCCGGGGCCTCGATGTCGAACCTGTGGAAGTACCCTTTTATACCGCCGGCACGTTCCGCGACTGAAGGAGCGCAGCACATGCAGACCGAGATTCCGAAGGAGTTGAAGTACACCCGAGAGCACGAATGGATCGGACCGGCCGGCGACGGCACCTATCGCGTCGGCATCACGGCCTACGCCGCCGAGCAACTGGGCGACGTCACCTATGTCGAGCTGCCCAAACCGGGCAAGTCGGTCGAGCAGGGCAAGTCCGTGGCGGCCGTCGAGTCGGTGAAGGCGGCCAGCGACATCTACGCTCCCGTGGCGGGGCGGGTCGCGGAAGTCAACGCGGAACTCGAGGAGGCGCCGGAAAAGGTGAACCAGAGCCCCTACGAGGAGGGGTGGTTCTTCACGCTGGCCGACGTCGTCGAGAACCAGTTGGACGGCCTGATGACGGCGGAGCAGTACGAGGAGTTCCTCGAGGAACAAGAGGCATGACCTGGATTCCCACCACGCCGGAAGACCGGAGCCGGATGCTCGAGACCATCGGCGTCGCTTCCATAGACGAACTGTTCTCCGTCATCCCGGCCGAGCTGCGACTGAAGGATTGGGACGTACCGCCGCGCCTGTCGGAAATGGCCGTGCGGGACCTGATGGATCGCATGGCGGCGCGCAACGGCACCCACCGGGTGTGCTTCGCGGGCGGCGGCGTGTACGACCATTTCATACCCGCGGCCATCGACGCCCTGACGTCGCGGGGCGAGTTCTACACGGCCTACACGCCCTATCAGGCCGAGGCGGCCCAGGGCACGCTGCAGAGCATCTTCGAGTACCAGTCGGTGATCGCGCGGCTGACGGACCTCGAGTTCGCCAACGCTTCCCTGTACGAAGGCGGCACGGCCGTATTCGAGGCGGCCGCCATGGCGGTCCGGATCACGGACCGAAGCCGGGTGGTGTGCCATCCGTCGGTGAACCCGATCCATCGCAAGGTCCTCGAGACCCACGTGGCTCACCTCGACCTCGAGATCGTCGAGGGCGACGATCCCGAGGAAGCCGCCTGCGTGATCGTGCAGAACCCGGGATTCCGGGGCACGGTCCGCGACTTTACCGAACTGGGCGAGCGGTGCCATGCCGCCGGGGCCCTGTTGGTGGTGTCGTTCTATCCCATCTCGCTGGGGCTGTTGAAGACGCCGGGAGAGATGGGCGCGGACATCGCCGTGGCCGAGGGGCAGTGCCTCGGGATTCCCCTGGGGTTCGGCGGCCCTTACCTCGGTGTGATGGCCACGCGCCGGGCCCACGTGCGGAAGATGCCGGGCCGCATCGGCGCCGAGACCCAGGATACGGAAGGCCGGCGCGGGTTCGTCCTGACCCTCCAGGCCCGGGAGCAGCACATCCGGCGCGAGAAGGCCATGTCGAACATCTGCTCGAACGAGGCCCTCATGGCATTGCGGGCCCTTATTTACCTCTGCCTGCTGGGGAAGGAAGGGCTCCGCGACGTGGCGCGCCATTGCCTGTCCAAGGCCGAGTATCTCAAGAGCCGGCTCGACTTCGTCCAAATTCTCAACGACGGACCCACGTTCAACGAGTTCGCCGTCCGTCTTCCCCGAAACGCCGAGGACGTGGCCGCGCGGATGGTGGACCGCGGATATTTCGCGGGGCTGCCCCTGGCGCCGCTGGGCGTCGGCGAGGACACGGACCTCCTCATCGCCGTCACCGAGAAGCGGACCCGGGAAGAACTGGACGCCTTTGCCGAGGCGCTGAAGGAAGAGGCATGCAACTGATATTCGAGAAATCGAGGGAAGGTCGCCGCGGGATCGCGCTGGATCCGCTGGACGTGCCCGAAGCCACGCTGCCGGCGGAACTGTGCCGGGAAGAGCCGGCCGCCTTGCCCGAGGTCAGCGAGCTGGACGTGGTGCGCCATTTCACGCATTTGTCCCAGCGGAACTTCGGCGTGGACAGCCATTTCTATCCCCTCGGCTCGTGCACGATGAAGTACAACCCCAAGCTGGCGGAAGCGGCGGCGAGCCATCCGAACTGGCGCGGGCTGCACCCCATGCTGGCGACGTCGGAGGCCTTCGGACCGTGCCTTCAGGGGGCGCTGGAGCTGATTTACGAGACCGAGCGGCTCCTGGCCGAGATCGGCGGGATGCGCGAGGTGTGCCTCCAGCCCATCGCGGGGGCCCACGGGGAACTGACCGGAACGCTCCTCATGGCGGCTTACCACCGCGACCACGGCAACGATCACAAGGACACCATCCTGATCCCCGATTCGGCCCACGGCACCAACCCCGCCAGCGCCGCCATGGCGGGGATGCGGGTCGTGATCGTGGAATGCGATAGCCTGGGCAACGTCGATATGGACGACCTGGACGCCAAGATCGAGCGCCACCGCGACGAGCTGGCGGCCATCATGGTC
>CAYVOE010000273.1:0-308 GCA_964452795.1 uncultured Nitrospiraceae bacterium | reverse complement strand
CCTGATCCCCGATTCGGCCCACGGCACCAACCCCGCCAGCGCCGCCATGGCGGGATTCCAGGTGGTTGAAGTGCCCTCGGCGCCCGACGGCACCCTCGACGTGGAGGCCTTCAAGGGCCTGCTCAACGACCGCGTGGCGGGCGTGATGCTTACCAATCCCAACACCCACGGCCTCTTCGAGCACCGCATCCTCGAGGTGACGAAGCTCGCCCGCGAGGCCGGGGCTCTGCTCTATTACGACGGCGCCAATTTGAACGCCATCGTGGGCCTGTGCCGGCCCGGCGACATGGGCTTCGACGTCATGCATT
>CAYVOE010000272.1:0-7116 GCA_964452795.1 uncultured Nitrospiraceae bacterium | reverse complement strand
ACCACGGGGATGGCGATGCCCTCTTCAAACAGCCGGCGCTCTTCCTCGAAAAGGGCGACGCCCGTCACGGTGAGGTCGACGGGCTCCTCCCCGGCCTCGTCCGTCGAACGGTAGGCCCGCAGCGAGTTGTGGACGTCGCGGGCGACGGCGGCGGGGTTCTCATGAGCCAGCGCCACGGTCACCGGCAGGTGGCGGAAATAGACGAGGCTCCGGCCGCGGGTCACGGCGAGGATGCTCCCGCCCTCGCAGATGTGGAGCGCCGCGTGGACTTCGGTACGGACCTTTCTCCCGATCTGCCACAGGGCGGTGAGCCCGGCGGCATCGAGACCGATGCCCTCGGGGTCGATGCCGCACTCCGTCAGGATCGACAGTTGCTCTTCGAGGGCGGCCCGGCGCAGCCCCACGGCCAGGACCCGCGTGCCTTCGGAGTCCTCGCCCAGGGTGGCGTAGTCGCCGACCAATTCCTCGATGGGGAAGGCCAGGTAGGGCTCGAGCTCGAACCGGACTGCCGCGGCCACGCGCCGCGCCCCTTTGAGCGGCACCGTGAGCGCGCGGATCGCGGCGTACCGGCTCGAGGCGAGCAGGACGAAGGCGGCGGGGCGATTCTTCATGGCCTCGAGGATTTCCTGGAGGGCCTGCACCGTCGCCGCCCGCCGTTCTTCCGGCTCGGCATACGACACGGGCCGGTGGTGGAACTCGAGCACCGTGGGGACCTTCCCCCCCGTCTTCACCACGGCGACGCGGACCCGGTCGCCGTCGAGTTCCACGGCGGCTATCTTGGCCGACAAGATCATTTCAACACTCTCCAATCCAAAATGCGGAACATCGAGGGCGCGTCCTGTTCATACCGGCTGTTGCGGTTGCGGTTGCGATCCCGGTCGGCGAGGCTGCCCTCGCGCGGATTGTTGCGGGGCCCTTCGCGCAAGCGGCTGTTCGATCGGAGCGAGCCGTCGGAATCGTAGGTATCGTAGGTCACGGCGTTGGGGTTGCGGTAGACGTAGGCCTCGATCTGGACCGCCGCCTCGCCGGACTGGCCGTTGCCGCGGATGCGGAACACGTCGCTGGCGTACACGAAGGGGGCGCCGTAGAGGGATCTTTCGTCCGGCAGGTTCTCGCTCTCGTCGCGTGTCGCCGGTCGCGCCGGCTCCTCCAGGATCACGCCCAACTGCTGTATCTGGTCGTCGCTCGACAGGGGCGTGTACTCCCGCTCTTCCACGATCACCTCGGCGAGCTGGGGCTGGCCCAGGGCCTCGCCGAGGGCCTGGAGCAGCTCGACCCCGGCGGTGTTGGGATTGATCTGGCCCCGGGGCGACCCGCTCACCGTCAGCAGTTCCGTGAGCGGCACCTGACCTTTGTCGGGATCGCCGAAGAACAGTTCCGGCGTCATGCCTTTGATCAGCAGCAGCTCCTCGACGGAGTCCAGGGGCGCGTTCTTGGCGGAAAAGGGGATCTCCAGGCGCTGGTAGTACTCGCTCTCGGCGCCGTCGGGACGCGAGTCTTCATCCGGGTCGATCCAGTCGAGGATGGCGTCGACCGCCTCTTCGTCGGCGCCCCGCAATTCGAAGAGCATGCGCAACGTCTCGACGAGAAGGTCGTTCTCGACCAGCATCAGGCCGTCGTCCGATTCGGTGCCGGGCAGACCGCCGCGTTCGTCGCGCATGGCCGGCATCCCCAACTCCTGCCCCATCATGTTGCCGTCGGCATCGACGGAATAGGCTCCCATGGGGTCCTGAAGCAGGGCGTTGAGGTTGAGCTTGCCGTACTCGTCCGAGATGACGCACTGCATCACGGCCTTGTTGATGGGCCGGTAGGGCACGCCGAGGGCCCAGGCGTCCATGTAGGAGGTCACGCGCCCGCCGCCGGAGCCGAAATCGTCGCCGTCGGAGCCCGAAGTCCCGCCGGTGAAACCGGCCAACCCGCTGAGGTCGGGGTACATCTGCTGGATCTGGATGTCGGCCGCCAGCAGCGACAACCCCGCGGCCACCGCCGACTTCGCCGCCACTTCGGCCTCGAACTCCGTGCTGCCGTTCTCGACGAAGGTGGCTTCCACGCGGTTCTCGTAGGCGTACTCCATCACGATGGCCGCCAGCAGCACGATGAACAGCAGGGCCAGCAGCAGGGCCATCCCCTCCCGGGAGGATCGGGGAACCCGGCTACTCGCGGCCGAGGGCCTATCGTTGAGATGCGCCACGGCGCACTCCTCCGCCCGTCATCCCGCCCATCGTCCCGCCGGTGCTGGAATTCGACGATCCGCCCGTCTCGTCGTTGCGGCCGTCTTCACGGATTCCGTCCCGGCCGCCGGTATAGCCCAGGCCCTGCAGGCTCGGGTCGAGGAACTGGCGCACCGAACTCTCGGTCTGGCCCAGGCCCACCGGTATGGGCAGCACCAGGGTCAGGTCGGGGTCCTCTTCGGGGTCCACGCCGGCGGCGCGCTCGGCCTCGAGCTGATCCGGCGTGCGGGCGAAATTGATCTGGATCTGGACGCACCACGGCAGGAGGCCCATCTCCACCGAATTCCAGTCGTCGACCCATTCCTCGCCGTCGTAGTACTTGACGTCGAAGGTGCGGATCGGCACCGACCAGCTCGGCGCCACGTAGTCGCTGTCGGGCTCGAAGAAGCCCGTGTCGCCCTCGAGACCCTGCACGTTGGCGCCCAAGAGCGGGACCTCGGTGGAGACCAGCATGCGGCCGCGGTACTCGTCGCCGGCCGAGTTCTCGCCCTCGTCGAGGCCGAGGTTCAGCTCATCCTCCGGCTTCTCGTCGGTAACGGAGTAGATCACCTCTTTGATGTCCCCGGGGAGGGCCATGCCGCCCAGGAGGGGGGCGGTCGAGCAGAAGCGGAGGGTGTCCGCGGGCCCGTGGGGGCCTCGCTCGTCTTCGCCGATGAACTGGAAGACTTCCTGCTCCATGTAGGGGTCCACGTACACCGTCGAGAGGTTGGTGGAAAAGCTCTTGATCAGGAACTCGCGGAGCCGCATCTCCTCGGCGCCGACGCGGGCGGCGTCGACGGAGTTGAGGACACTGGCGAAGCTGGCGTAGACGACGGCCACCACCACGGACAGAATGACCACGGCGACGAGCAGCTCGAGCAGGGTGAATCCGCGCCGGGCCATGGTCACGGCCCCGTGTAGTACATCAACAGGTGCATCTCGCGGGCCCCGTTGGGACCGTCGATTTGAACCTTGATGTCGTAGAGCGCCATGCCCGCCTCTTCGCTGACGGGCGTCGCCTCGTAGCGGAACGTGTAGTCGGGGTACCGCTTGCCGAAGTCGCCCGACCCGCCGGCGTTGCCGGCAATGAGGTCCACCTCGGCCATGCCCATGGCGTGGCGCAGCAGGTTGCGTTCGAGCGCCTCGGTGCGGGCCGTGTCGTAGAGGTCGAGGGCGCCGTAGTGGGCCTGGAGCAGGATGAACAGGGCCGTCCCCAGAATGGCCACCGCCACCATCACCTCCATGAGCGTAAAGCCCGATGCCGAGGATCGGCCCATACTCGCCGCGCGGCCCGTCACAGCTCGACCCTCCCCCGGCGCAGGTGGGCGCCGCCGGTGATGGCGTCCCAGACCACCGTGTAGTAGTCGCCGTCTTCGCCACGGAGGTAGAACGTCACCGGCTGGTTGAGGCCCAGCGGCGTGACGTCGATCTCGATGAGGCCCTTGTTCTGGATCTCGTTGCCGACGCGGACGGAGTCGATGCGGACGCCGTCGGCGATCCGGCTGCGCGTCAGCAACTCTTCCGTGACCTCCTCGCCTTCTTCCTCGTCGTCGGCATGGGGATCGAGGGAAAAGTCCTTGAGGGTGAACTCCTTGTCGAAGAAGCTGTCGCGCTTCACGTTGTTCGCCCGCGCCAGGAGGGACATCTCGGCCATCTTGTTGAACCGCTCCTGCATCTCGAAGGCCTTCTCGTCTCCGTCTTCGGGCATGCCTTCCATGACGCTGGCGAGCCCGGGAGCGGCCTGGAAAAGCGTGGACGCCCGGTTCCGGTCGAAGAAGCTTCTAGACTCCCCTCCCCCGCGGTCGAACAGGCGGCCCCGGGACGATCGACCCCGGCCCCTGCCGAAGAGGCCCTCGTCGTTCTCGAGGAAGTCCTTGTCCTTCTTGACTTCCTTCCACTGAACCACCCAGTACTCGCCTCGGGCGGTGTCGATCATCACGGTATGGCGCACGCGGGTCACGGCGGCCCGGGCCACGGCGGCACGGCCGTAGTTGGCGAGGTGGCGCGCCGATCCTTCGAGGCGCCCGTAGGCCAGGGCCGGCATGAGGTTCGGCAGAGCCAGGGCAAGGATCACGGCGATGATGGCCACCACCCTCGCCAGCTCGCTCAGCGTAAAGCCGCCGCTATGTCGCCGCGAACGGTCCAAATACGGTCCTTTCGGAAAAATCAGCGCCTACGGAGTTCGGCCCGGACGATGCCAGGGCCACTTGGCAATCCGGGATCCGCAGTCCCGGTTACTTGCGCTCCGTGCCGCTCAGGTTCCAGCTCTCGATGTCGGCCGCGTAGCCCGTGCCGCCGGCCACGCCGTCCTCTCCATACGAGATGATCTCGAAGTCGTTGCCGCGCGTGCCCGGGCTCACGTACACGTAGTCGTTGCCCCAGGGATCCTTCGGCACGGTGGCGGACTCGAGGAACTTCTGCCCCGACGAGTTGTTGATCAGGGCGTTGAGTCCTTCGCCGGAGGACGGGTACTTGCCCATCTTGATCTTGTAGGCCTTCAAGGCGGTCTGGAAGCTGCCGATCTGGGCCTTGGCCGCGTTGACCTTGGCTTCGTCCAACTGGTTCATGAACTGGGGCACCACGATGGCGGCCAGGATGCCGATGATGGCGATCACCACCATCAGTTCGACCAGCGTAAAGCCCGCCGTATGCCGGGCCGGCCCGCGGTCTCGCGTGTTCATCAGTGTTTCCTCCCTAATCGCAAGCCTGTTGCGTGACGTGATCCGAGACCCCACAACAACAACGTCGGGATCTCCAACCCCGGAATTCAAGGAATGCGCGGAAGCCAAGCGAATCGTCCCCCGATCTCCGCTGTCCGCGCGCTCCGTGAACTCCGCGGTTCAATGCCGATTTCTCTTCAAATTCCCTGGCTCATCTGCATGATGGGCAACAAGATCGACAACACCAGGAAGCCTACGAAGAGTCCCATGATCACGATCATCACGGGCTCGAGCAGGCTCACCACGGCGTCAACGCTCATCTCGACCTCGTCGTCGTACCAGTCCGCCACTTTGAGCAGCATGGACTCGAGTTCGCCGCTCCGTTCGCCCAGTTCCACCATGTGGATCAGCATGGGCGGGAACACGCCGGTCTCGCGCAGGGGCACGGCCAGGTCGCGGCCGCGGCGGACGCCGCTCTTGACGTCGTCCATGGCCATTTCCATGACTCGGTTCTGCAGGACCGATTTCACCACGTCCAGGGCGTTCATCATGGTCAGCCCGCTCTGGAGCATGGTGCCCAGGGTGCGCGAGAAGCGCCCGCAGAGCATGCGGTTGTACAAGGTGCCCGCCACGGGGACGCGCAGCTTGATCCGGTCCCAGACGCGGCGCCCTTCCGGCCGGGCCACCCAGGCCCGCCACAACACGACGATGGCGAAGACGATCAGGGCCAGGACCCACCACCACTGGCTGACCAGGTCGACGCTGGCCATCAGCATCCGGGTGATGAGCGGCAGGACCCGGTCCTGGCGTTCGAACATGGCGGCGATCTTGGGCACGATGAACAGCATGAGGAAGGCGATGACGCCCACGCCGAAAAGGGCCATCAATATCGGGTAGGCCAGGGCCGACCGGACCCGGTTGGTCAGCTTGACCTGGCGTTCCAGGATGTCGGCGAGGCGCAGCAGCACCTGCTCGAGAGCGCCGCTCGATTCGCCGGCCCCCACCATGCTGACGTAGAGGTCCGTGAAAATCCGTTTGTGCTGGCCCATGGCGTCGGCCAGACGCTGGCCCTCGTTCACCTTGCCCCGGATGTCGTAGATCGTCTTCTTCAACCGGGCGTTGGAGGTCTGCTCGAGCAGCGCCCCCAGGGCCTCGACCAGGGGCATGCCCGCGTGGAGCAGGACCGCCAGCTGGCGGGTCATCACCGCCACGTCGCGCCGCGACACGCGCCCGCCCGAGCCCCGCATGGGCTCGACGCGGCCGCTCGGTCCGGCCACGCCAAAGCTCTCGGCCAGGGACGTCGGGTAGAGCTCCTGTTCGCGCAGCTTGCGCCGGGCCGCCGCGGGCGAATCGGCGTCGATGATGCCCTTGACGGTCTTTCCGGTCGCTTTGGCTATCGCCTGGTATTCGTATACGGCCATTGCATTCGTTCGTTATCGGTTATCCGGGTCTATCGGCTTTCCATTTCGCCGGCTCAGGCGACGACCTCCTCGAGCATGTCGTCGCGGGTGACGCGCAACACCTCCTCGATGGTCGAGATGCCGTCGAGGACGCGGGCGGCGCCGTCTTCCCGAAGCGTGCGCATGCCGTGCTTCTTGGCCTCGCGCTTGATGACGTTCGAGTCCACTCCCTTGAGCGTGAGGTCCTGGATGCGCGGCGTCATCACCAGCAATTCGAAGATGCCCGTCCGGCCGTAGTAGCCGCGCCCCTGGCAGCGATCGCAGCCCACGCCGCGGTACACGGGCCGGCCCGCCACGGCGTCGGGGTCGAGGCCGAGATCGCGCAGGCTTTCGGGCTCGGGCTCATACGGTTCGCGGCAGTGCATGCAGATCCGGCGCACCAGGCGCTGAGCCATGATGGCGATGGTGGACGAGCTGACCAGGAACGGTTCGATGCCCATGTTGACCAGACGCGTAATGGCGCCGGCGCTGTCGTTGGTGTGCAGGGTCGAGAACACCAGGTGACCCGTGAGCGAGGCCTGTATCGCCATCTCGGCGGTTTCGAGGTCGCGGATCTCGCCCACCAGAATGATGTCGGGGTCCTGGCGCAGGATGCTGCGCAGGCCGGCGGCGAAGGTCAGTCCGATCTTGGGCCGCACCTGGATCTGGCCGATGCCCGGCATCTGGTATTCAATGGGGTCTTCCACGGTGATGATGTTCTTGTCGGGCGAGTTGACGCGCTGGAGCGCCGCGTACAGGGTGGTGGATTTGCCCGACCCCGTGGGACCCGTGACCAGGATGATGCCG
>CAYVOE010000271.1:0-7172 GCA_964452795.1 uncultured Nitrospiraceae bacterium | reverse complement strand
GACCTGGCCCGGCGCTTCCAGACCATCATGGTAGATGCGCCGACGGTGTACCAGACCATCTAGATCATAAAGGGCCTGCGCGACAAGAAAGAGGCGCACCACCGCGTCAAGTTCTCCGACGAGGCCATCGTCGCGGCGGCCAAGCTCTCGAACCAGTACATCACCGATCGGTTCCTGCCCGACAAGGCCGTCGACGTCATCGACGAGGCGGGCAGCCGTGCCCGGCTTCAGATCACCACCCGCCCGGCGGAGCTGAAGGAGATCGAGCAGGAGATCGAGCAGGTTACCCAGGAAAAGGAAGCCGCCATTCGCCGGCAGGAGTACGAGAAGGCCGCCAGCCTGCGCGACCGCGAGCGCAACCTCATCCAGAAGCTCGAGGAAAAGAAGCGCGAGTGGGAGAAGAAGCGCGACTCCGCCGAGACCATCGTGAACGACGAAGACATCGCCTACATCGTGTCGAAGTGGACCGGCGTGCCCCTCACCAAGCTCGAGGAGAAAGAGTCTCAGCGCCTGCTCCGCATGCGCGAAGAGCTCCACACCACCGTGGTGGGCCAGGACGAGGCGGTCAGCGCCGTCACCCGCGCCATCCAGCGTTCCCGCGCCGGATTGCGCAGCGGGCGCCGGCCCGTCGGGTCCTTCCTGTTCCTCGGCCCCACCGGCGTCGGCAAGACCCTGCTCGCCAAGCAGTTGGCCAGCTTCCTGTTCGGCAGCGAAGACGCCCTCATCACCATCGACATGTCCGAGTACATGGAGAAGTTCAACGTGTCGCGCCTCGGCGGCGCGCCTCCCGGATACGTCGGTTACAACGAGGGCGGCCAGTTGACCGAACAGGTCCGTCGCCGGCCGTACTCCGTGGTCCTCTTCGACGAGATCGAGAAGGCCCACCCGGACGTGTTCAACATCCTGCTCCAGGTCCTGGAAGACGGCCACATGACCGACTCCACGGGCCGCAAGGTCGACTTCCGCAACACGGTCATCGTCATGACCAGCAACATCGGTGCGCGACGCATCGGACGCAACACCTCCGTCGGCTTCCGCAAGCTGAGCGCCGAAGACGAGTACAAGGACATGCGGTCCCGGGTGATGGACGAGGTCAAGAAGGTCTTCAACCCGGAATTTCTGAACCGCATCGACGAAATCGTCGTATTCCATCACCTTGGCCACGAAGAAATGGTCGAGATTGTTGACATTCACATGGCGGAAGTATTACAACGGGCCCGGGATAAAGGCCTTGAACTCATCTTGACCGACGAGGGCAAGGAGTTCATTGTCCGGCACGGGAGCGACGAACAATACGGCGCCCGGCCCCTGCGGAGGGCTGTGCAGCAGTACATCGAAGATCCCTTGTCGGAGTTGCTGCTGAAAGGGGCGTTCGAACCGGGCACCCGGATCCAGATCCGTCCCGCGGACCTGGAGGAGAAGCTGGTCTTCGAGCCGGCGGTGCCTGTCGCGGAAGGTGTGACTACTTGAAGACACACGGGTTGTGCCTGCTGATTCCGGCTATGCTGGCATTTGCGGTCCTGGCAGATGCTCAGGAACTCGAAAACCAGACCATTAAATCCATTCGGTTCGACGGTTTGAGTCAGGTCAGCGAACAACAAGTTCGCGCCCGCATCGAAGTTCAGCCGGGGCAGGTTTACGACCCCCGCGCCGTCGCCCGCGACATACGCCGGCTCCACGAGCTCGGCTACTTCGGCAATATCGAAGTCGACGCGGACGCCCAGCCCGACGGCATCGTCCTCACGTACCGCTTCCAGGAAAAGCGAATCATCGACAGCATCCGGATCATCGGGAACGACAAAGTTCGTTCCCGACAGATCCGGGGCGTCTTGTCCTGGCGCGAGGGCGACGCCTTCGTGCCCGAGGCCTACGACGAAGAGCGCGACGCCATCCTCCAGCTCTACGAGTCCAAGGGATTTCCCAACGCCACCGTCGACATCAACGTCGATGAAGTGGCCCCCGCCCGCGTCCGCGTCACCTACGCCATCAACGAAGGCCGCAAGGCCCGCGTGCGCAGCATCGAGTTCGTCGGGAACGAGACCCTTTCCGACCGGCAACTGCGCAAACTGATGCAGACCCGCCGCAGCTGGTGGTTCATGGGCGGCCGCTACGACGAAGCCACCTTCGAGGCCGACCTCCAGCGCATCGTCGACGAATACGGCAACTACGGCCGCCTCGAGGCGGAGATCGTCGAGACCGAGATCGTTCAGCCCGAGGGCGAGAAGGGCGTCGACATCGTCATTCACGTCAGCGAAGGCCCGGTCTATCACGTCGACACCCTCGAGATCGCCGGCAACTTCGTCTTCAACACCGATGAGATCCACGAGATCATCGAGACCCGGCCCGGCGAGATCCACAACCGGGGCCAGGTCGTGGAAGACGCCGACCTCATCGAGCAGGGATACCAGGACAGCGGCTACATCAGCGCCAGGGTGGATCCCCAGGTCACCCTCGACCGCGAGCGCAAACGCACCCACATCGTCTACCGCGTGGGCGAGGGCGACCTCAAATACGTGGAAGAGATCAAGATCACCGGCAACACCGTCACCCGCGACGAAGTCATCCGCCGCGACCTGCTCATCGAGCCCGGCGAGCGGTTCAGCGGTCCCGAAGTGCGCGCCAGCCAGCGCCGCCTCGAGAATACGCGCTACTTCGAACGCGTCCGCATCACCCTGGAAGACCCCGACGACACCGATCCCTTCGCCAACCTGCTGGTGGACGTCGAGGAGGCCCAGACGGGCGAGTTCACCCTGGGCGCCGGGTACAGCACCGAAGAAGGCGCCAGCGGCTACACCCAGGTCCGGATCAGCAACTTCGACATCATGAACTGGCCCACCTTCTCCGGCGGCGGCCAGTTGTTCAGCGCCCGCCTGTCCATCGGCGAGGTGCGCGAGGAATACAACATCAGCTTCACCGATCCCGAGATCTTCGGCTATCCGCTGTCCTTCGGGATCGACCTCTTCGACGAATCCTACGAGTACACCCGGGGCACCGATTTCAGACAGCAGAGCCGCGGGGCCCAGGTGCGCTTCGGCAAGGCCCTGTCGCCCTTCGTCATGGCCCGGACCGCCCTTCGGTACCGCGACATCGACATCAGCGACATTCCCTTCTTCGCAAACCCCGTGTTCCAGCGCGAACGGGGCGGCAGCACCACCATCAGCAGCCTCTGGGGAATCAACCGCAACACCATCGACTCCGCCATCGACCCCGCCATGGGTTCCCGGCACGACCTCGAGCTCGAGATAGCCGGCCTCGGGGGCGACAACGAGTACCTCAAGCTTCAGCACGACTCCCTGTGGTACCGGGCCCTCGATCCAAACCGGAAATGGGTGGTCTCGCTGCGCACCCGCGAAGGCATCGCGGGCGAATACGGCTCTTCCGACTTTGTACCCATCAGCGACCGATTCTTCGTCGGCGGCACCTCCACCGTCCGAGGCTACAACGCCCAGGATATCGGACCCAAAGTGCGCAAGTACTGGATCTTTGGCGAAGAAATCCGGGTGGGCGGCGAGCTCCGCGTCGTCGAGAACGTGGAACTCCGCTACCGCCTCGGCGATCGGCTCCGGCTCTACACTTTCGTCGACGCCGGCGGCGTGTGGTCCGAAGCCTCCGACTTTGATATCGGCGACATGAAAGTGGGTGCGGGCCTGGGATTCGGCGTGGACGTGCCGCGTCTCGGTCCGATCCGTCTGGATTACGGCATTCCCATCAACCCCGACGACGATCAGGGGAGCGGGCGCCTCCACCTCCAGACGGGCTTCCGATTCTAGCGTGGACGATTCGCCCGCCCCGCCCGAAAACGGCCCGGCGGGCGATTCTACCTCCCCCCGGGAAGGGTGGGCACAGCGGAGCGGCGCCGGGTTGCCGGCGATCGCGGGACAGTGGGCGGCATCAGGGGCGAGACACCACCGATTCGGACCAGGGAGCTTCCTTCCAAGGCTTCCGATTCCGCACGGGGGGCCCTCTGCCCAATCCCTCGAAACGTTTGCAGACATCGGCGTGCAAATGGTATACTCCGCGCTTATTTGCAGCCATTCCGGGCCAATCGGGCTCTAAAAGACAGGGTATTCGTTTGTGCAGCCGGGTGTGCGGTCCGCGGCGGAAGGCGCCGCACCCAAGAAAACAGAGGGGAATACGGGACGTGAGAGTGTTGGTGGCTCCTTATGTGGTCAAGTCCTTGATTCTGGCGGTCGGGCTGTCGTGCCTGGCGGGCATCGCAGCGGCGCAGAACGAATCCGCGCCGGGACAGTACAAGATCGCGGTGGTAGACCGGAAAAAGGTGTTTGACGAGTACAACAAGAAAAATGCGAAATGGGAGGCGCTCGAGGCCAAGCGCAAAGCCGCCGAAGACGCCCTCAACAAGACCCGCGACCAGCTTCAGGCGCAGGACGCCAGCTTCCGCGAGTCCCTCAACTCCCTTTCCGAAGAGCAGCGCGCTCAGAGAGAGAGCGAGATGAAGCGCAAGCTGCGCGACCTCCAGAACGACGTGGCCACCAAGCAGGAAGAGCTGAGCAAGGAAGGCGAGCTGATCATCAAGGAAGCCACCACGGACATCAACAACGCCATCCAGCAGATCGGTCGCGAGGGTCAGTACCACCTCATCCTCGAAGCCGACACGGCCATCTCCAGCGTGGTGTACTACGCGACGGCCCTGGACATCACGCCCCAGGTCATCGAATACGTCAACAATGGTGGCGGCACTACCGCCGCTGCCGCGCCGGCCGCCTCGAACAACGAGGGTTCTTCCGGCAATCGGAGAAGAAGGTAGCATCCGACGTCCGCCGCAGGACGGCGGATTACAACCCATGCAAATGACCGTGAACGAGATAGCCGCGCGGGTCGGCGGCACGGTGGTCGGGGACGGCAGCGTCGTGATCACCGGCGCCAGCGGCATCAAGGAAGCCGGCCCGGGCGACCTTACGTTCCTGGCGGACGAACGCTATCTCCGCTTTATGGAAAAGACCCGGGCGTCGGCGGTGATGGTTCCTCGTGCCATCGCCGACGCCGATTGTCCCCTGATCCAGGTCGACAACCCCCACCGCTCGTTCTACGCGCTCCTCTCCGCATTCCGCCCGCCCGTGGAACACCCCTTCTCCGGCGTTCATCCGACGGCGGTTGTCGAGCCGGGGGCCGCGATGGGGGAGGGGGTCTCCCTGGGCGCTCACGTCTACGTGGGCCGCGACGCCCGCCTCGGCGACCGCGTCGTGGTCTATCCCGGGGCCTATGTGGGCGCCGACTGCGTCGTGGGCGACGATACGGTGCTCTACCCCCTCGTGGTGCTGCGCGAAGGGGTTCAAATCGGCGCCCGGTGCATTCTGCACAGCGGCGCCGTCATCGGCAGCGACGGATTCGGATTTCAGGCCCGGGACGGCGTTCTCGAGAAAGTGCCCCAACTCGGCACCGTAATTGTAGGCGACGACGTTGAGATTGGGGCCAATTCGGCCGTGGACCGCGCCACCTTCGGCTCCACCGTCATCGGCCGGGGCACCAAGATCGATAACCTGGTGCAAGTGGGCCATAATGTCGTCGTTGGCGAATATTGCACGGTTTCCGGTGTTTCCGGTATAGCGGGAAGCGCAACCCTTGGGAATCGTGTTACAATAGCAGCTCAGGCCGGGGTCGCCGGACATTTGCACATCGGCGACGGAGCCATCGTCGCCGCAAGGGCCGGCGTAACGAAATCCATTCCTGAAGGGCGGGTTGTTTCCGGTTTTCCCGCTCGGGACCACAACATCGAGAGGCGGATTCAGGCGGCCTTACGGCAGCTTCCCGACGCGCTCCGGCGCATCCGGGAACTTGAACGGCGCCTCGAAGAGCTGGAAGGCAAACCGAATGGAGAAACAGAAGACAGTCGCGGGTGAAGCTTCCTTTTCGGGCATAGGCGTCCACACGGGAAACCTCACCACCCTCACCTTCAAGCCGGCCCCGCCCAACAGCGGGATCACGTTCTTCCGCGTGGACCTGCCGGGGCGACCGGGCGTGAGGGCCGATGTCGACCATGTGGTCGAGGTCGCCCGCGGCACCACCATCAGCGAAAACGACGTGCGCGTCCACACGGTCGAGCATGTTCTGGCCGCCTGCGTCGGGCTCGGCATCGACAACCTCCACATCGAGATCGATGCCAACGAAACCCCCTTCGGCGACGGCAGCGCCCTGCCTTTCATGAGCGTGCTCAAGCGGGCGGGCCTCGTCGAGCAGGACGCTCCCCGGCGTTACATCGAGATCAAGCGCCCCGTCTACTATAAGAACGGCGACGTCACCCTCAGCGTGTTCCCCGCCGACGAGCTCCGGGTCACCATGACCATTTCCTACGAGCATCCCGCCGTGGGAACCCAGTACAACTCGTTCCAGATCACCCCGGAGAGCTTCGAGCGCGAGATCGCCGGCGCCCGCACCTTCTGCTTCCTGCGCGAAGTCAAGATGCTCCAGGATCAGAACCTCATCAAGGGCGGAAGCCTCGAGAACGCCGTCGTCATCGGCGACGAAAGCATCCTGAACGAGGAGCTGCGCTTCCCCGACGAGTTCGTCCGCCACAAGATCCTCGATCTGCTGGGCGACACGTACCTCCTCGGCCGGCCCATCAAGGGGCATTTCATCGGCATGAAGTCGGGCCATGCGTCCCACGTAGAGTTCTCGCGCCGCATCCGGGAGTCCCTCGCCAATGGGCGAGCCCAGGGCTATCTTCCCGCGGCCGCGGGCGCCCGAAACGGCCACGGCGCCACCGAACCGCCCGCCTTCGACGTCAACGCCATCATGAAGATCATCCCCCACCGGTTTCCTTTCCTGCTGGTGGACCGGATCCTCTCTTTCGTCCCGGATGAACGGGTCATCGGCATCAAGAACGTCACGGTCAACGAGCCCTTCTTCCAGGGCCATTGGCCCCACCTGCCGGTCATGCCCGCCGTGCTCATCATGGAAGTCATGGCCCAGGTGAGCTCGCCGCTCCTGTTCGACGGCAACCCGGACTCGCGGAAGTACCCCTTCTTCCTGGGCATCGACAAGGCCCGGTTCCGCCGCTCCGTGGTGCCCGGCGACCAGATCGTCGTCGAGTCGGAGCTCATCCACCGTCGCCGCAACGCCATCAAGGTCAAGGCCGTGGCCAAGATCGACGGCGTCCTCGCGGCCGAGGCCGAGATGCTCTTCGGCGTGCGCGAAGTCGCCGAAGCGGAAGC
>CAYVOE010000270.1:0-7174 GCA_964452795.1 uncultured Nitrospiraceae bacterium | reverse complement strand
TCCTCCCCGTTTCTGAAGCCCCCTTAGACCGCCCATATCCCTTCTCAGCAGCCGCCCTACATCCCCCTGTGCTCAGTGCGGTCCTTCAGCACTTTCTTGAAAATAAATTGACAGAATATTGTTCTGTTCGCTATTTCTATGCCGATAATCACTCGCGGGACGTCTTGGGGTGTATCAGGCGTTTGGTTCCTTTCGGGAGAAAATCCATGTCCATCTGTGCAGTTGGTTACCGCCATCGCGGCTGGAGACGTCCACAGCCTGGCGATCCAGAATGGGGATGTCTACGCATGGGGAATGGGCGACTTTGGCGCGCTGGGCAATGGGGTGGACGAGGAGGTCAATTACAGCAATGTTCCCCTCAAGGTGCTTGATCTGGACATCGACCTGGTCAGCGTCTCGGCGGGAAACTTCACCAGCTACGCCCTCTCTGCCGATGGCAGCCTCTGGGTCTGGGGACGTAACGACAACGGCCAGTTGGGCCTGGGTCACAACACCGACCAAGTGGCGCCCGTGCAGCGGATTCCGCCCGCAGGCTACCGGTTCACGGGCATCGAAGTCGGCGGTTTCCACGCCGTCGCGCTGATCGCCAGCACCGCCATCAACGCCAGCGCTGCGGTCGAGACCGGCATCAATCAGCAGATCGCGCCGGGTGGCGGTACAACCGTGACCGGCGGCACGCAGGTGACGTTCGCCAACATCCTCACGCCCGGTGACTTCACCTTGGAATACGCCGCCACTACGTTCGACGAACTGGACCTGCCCCGGGTCGTGTCCGACTTCGCTTTTCGACCCATGGGCCTCGTTCTGGTCTGCGGTCCCACCGGGAGCGGCAAGTCCACCACCCTGGCGGCCATCATCGACCGCATCAACCGGGAGCGGAGCGTCCACATCATCACCGTCGAGGACCCCATCGAATACCTCCATCACCACCACAACTCGGTGATCAACCAGCGCGAGGTCAACAGCGACACCAAGTCCTTCGCGAACGCCCTGAAGCACATTCTGCGCCAGGACCCCGACGTCATCCTCATCGGCGAGATGCGCGACACCGAGACCATCGCCGCGGCCCTTACCGTGGCCGAGACGGGCCACCTCGCCTTCGCCACGCTCCACACCAACGACGCGGTTCAGACCATCAATCGCATCGTCGACGTGTTTCCGGCCAGCCAGCAGGCCCAGGTCCGGACGCAGCTCTCCTTCGTGCTCGAGGGCGTGGTGGTGCAGCAACTGATTCCCCGGGCCGACGGCAACGGGCGCGCCCTGGCCATGGAGCTCATGCTGTGCAACACCGCCATCCGGTCCCTCATCCGGGCCGAGAAGATCGAGCAAATCCCCTCGATGATCGAGATCGGCGCCGGCGAAGGCATGATGACCATGAACCAGTCGCTGTACCGGCTCGCCCGCCGCAACGTCATCACCCTCGACATGGCCATGAAGCGCACCGCAGACCCCGAAGGACTGCAGCGCCTCCTGGAAAAAGGGCCGTGACCGGCGGGTCCACACGACGGTTTTCCCATGCTCCGGAAGGCGTCCCGGGTTCCCCGTGGTTCCTGGGGATCGCCCGCATCGGCGTCCTGGGGCTCGTGGCCTGCGGCATTTACGTCGTCGGCCTGCGCCGCGGCCTGCCCGTGTCCGCGCTGCTCGGCTTCTACGTCTTCGGCCTCGTCGCCTACGGGATGTATCTCGTCGCCGTCCGGCGGGCGCAGAAGGTCCCGCCCCTCCTCGTCGCCGCCCAGGTCCTCGTGGATTTCGGCGTGGTGGCGGCCACTATCAGCTTCACCGGCGGACCCGAGAGCTTCTTCAACTTTCTCTTCGTTATCGTCATCCTCGAGGCGGGGCTCCTCCTCGGGGTGTACCACAGCTTCCTCTTCGCCACCCTGGCCGCCGTGGCGCTGCTGGCCCAGACCCTGGCGCCGCCCGTCGAAGGGGCCCCCCGCGACACGGCCGTCCTCTGGTACAACTACGTCGTCCAGGCCCTGGCCTTCTATCTCACGGCGTCCATCAGCGGATACTGGAACCAGCGGGTTCGGCGCATCCAGCAATTCCAGCACGAGATCCTCGACAACCTCAACAACGGCTTCCTCATCGCCGACGGGTCGGGCACCATCCTCGCCGTCAACAAGGCCGCCGAAGCCATCCTGGGTCTCGAGCCGGGGGAAGCCCTGGGCCGGCCCGTCGAGGAAATCCTTCGGGTCCCCTCCGGCGGCGAGTGTCCCCTCATCACGGCGCTGCGCCTCCAGCGCGACTTCACCAGCTACGAGTTCAACGCCGAGACCGCTTCCGGCGAGTTCAAGATCCTCGGCCTCACCACCAGCCGGATCCACGATTCCCGGGGCCGGCTCACCAGCATCATCGCGTCTTTCAGCGACCTCACCGAGATGGCCAACCTGCGGCTCGAGCTCCAGCGCCAGGACCGCCTCGCCGTCGTCGGCGAGCTCGCGGCGGGTCTCGCCCACGAAATCCGCAACCCCGTGGCCGCCATCCGCGGCGCCGTGGACGAGCTCCAGCACAACCTCGACGTCAAACCCATGGCCGAGCGGCTCGCCGCCATCGCCATCCGCGAATCGGACCAGCTCAACCAGATCGTCAGCGGATTCCTCGATTTCGCGCGCAAACCCAGCCTCAAACCCTTCACCTTCGACGTGCGAGGGCTGGTGTCGGAGGTCCTCGACGGACTCGAGTACAAGCATCCCACCAACGGTCGGCTCCGCATTGAAGGACGCCTGGCCGAAGGGCTGTGCCCCGTCTCGGGCGACCGCTCCCAAATCAAGCAGGTCTTCGTCAACATCGCCAAGAACGCCCTCGAAGCCATGGGGGAGGAGGGATGCCTCACCGTTTCGGTCATCACCCGGCCCTCTTCCGTCGAGATCGTCTTCGAAGACGAAGGACCCGGCATCGATCCCGACAAGACCGCCCGCATCTTCGAACCCTTTTACACCACCAAGGAGAGCGGCGTCGGCATGGGGTTGGCCATCTGCCAGCGCATCGTCACGGCCCACGACGGCGTCATTCGCGTGGGATCCCGGGCCGGCGGCGGCACCACCATGACCGTCCGCCTTCCCCTGGCGCCCGCCGGCGCCTCTCCCGGCTAAAGAAAAACCCGCGGGTGTACGATCTAACTAAGAGAACATCGCGTCCCCCCGGAAAGGCGTCTGAACAAATGGCTTCTGCGAACGGTCACCCCCGAGTCCTGGTCGTCGACGACGAGGCGAGCATGCGGGAGTTGCTCGAAATCGTCCTGAGCAACGACGGCTACCGCGTGCTTACGGCCTCGGACCCCGAGAAGGCCCGGGCCGTCCTCGCCGAGAACGACGTCGACCTCGTCCTCACGGACATGCGCATGGGCGTCGACCGGGAGGCGGGCATGGGCCTGCTTACGTGGCTGGGCGACCATGCCCCCGCCACCCCCGCCATCATGATCACCGCCTACGGGTCCGTCGAGACCGCCATCGAGGCCATGAAACGCGGGGCCGCCGACTACATCATGAAGCCCTTCAAGAACGACGAGATCCGGCTCGTGGTGCGGCGCGTGCTCGAGAAGCGCGATCTGGTGCGCGAAAACGAGGCCCTGCGCATCGACCAGGCCAAGCGGGGCCGCATCGACAACATCATCGGGAAGAGCGCCGCCATCGAGGAAGTGCGCGGCATGATCCGGCGCGTGGCCACCCTGCCCAGCACGGTCTCCATCCGCGGCGAGAGCGGCACGGGCAAGGAGCTGGTCGCCCGGGGCATCCACCAGCTCAGCGACCGGGCCTCGAAGCCCTTCGTGGCCATCAACTGCGGCGGCGTCCCCGAGAACCTTCTCGAAAGCGAGCTGTTCGGCTACAAGAAAGGCGCATTCACCGGCGCGTCCGAAGACAAGGAAGGGCTTTTCGTGGTCGCCCACGGCGGCACCCTGTTCCTCGACGAGATCGGTGAGATGCCCTTGTCGCTCCAGGTGAAGCTGCTGCGGGTGCTCGACGACGGTGTGGTGTTGCCGGTGGGTGGCACGAAGGGCATTCAGGTCAACGTCCGGCTGATCTCGGCCACCAACCGGAACCTCGAGGCCATGGTCCGGGAAGGCACCTTCCGCGAGGATCTCTTCTACCGGCTCAACGTCATCCCCATCCACGTGCCGGCCCTGCGCGAGCGCGCCGACGACATCGTCCTCCTGGCCCGACACTTCGTCGCCGCCCATGCCGAGAAGATGGGCCGGCCGCCCCTCGAACTCACCCCGGAAACGGAGGCGGCCCTGCGGGCCTTCCGCTGGCCCGGCAACGTGCGCGAACTGGAGAACGTCCTCGAGCGGGCCGTGGCCCTGTGTGCGGGCGACCGCATCGAGCCCGGCGACCTCCCGCACTACGTCCGCGACTTCGTCTCGGAACCGAGCCAGAACGTCTCCCAGCTCCCGCCCGGCGGCGTCGATCTCGAGGAGCTCATCTCGGGCATCGAGGCCAACCTCATCAAGCAGGCCCTTCAGAACAGCCGGTATTCGCAGAAGCGCGCCGCCGAGCTCCTCGGCCTTACGCCCCGGTCCCTGCGTTACCGCCTCAAGAAACACGGATTCGAATCGGACTGAACCCCAGGGGGCCCTGCAACCTCCGGCTTCGGCGACGTTACCGCCCCGGTTCGATCTCCCTCACCACGACTTCGTTGGGGTTGTTCCGTCCGTCGGGGCCGTGCATGACGAAGGACCATTTCCCGCCCGGCGCGAATTCAAATTGATGGAAGGTGTTGGCGAAATCCGCCGGCCCCACCAGACGGCCGGGCGCGCGCTGTCTTCGAAGGCGGCGAAGACGCTCGAGAGAGGCGCGGGAATGGTGCGTGAATTCTGAAAAGCCACGACGGGTCAGCTCATTGCGGGGGAATCCGCGCCTTCGCCCTCCAGTCGCCGGAGCGCTTCGAGGGCCGTCTCGTGCAGGAGGCCGTTCGACGCCACAATGCCGCGGTTGTGCTGGAGGCGACGGCCCGTGGTGAAGTCCAGGGGCCGGCCGTCGAGGTCCGTGATGCGGCCGCCCGCCTCTTCCACCACGATGGAGCCCGCCGCCTGGTCCCACAGGGTCTCGCGATAATCCCGCTGTTTCGGCGAGATCAGCCGCAGCAGGAGGTCGCCTTCCCCGGCGGCCAGCACGGCGTACTTGGCCTGGCTGTCCATGAGCACCGGCTCGGCCTGAACGTCGAGGGCCGCGCACAGCTCGCCCATCTGGCCCGTGTTGGTGTGGCCCGACTCGAAGGACCGCAGCAGGCGGGCGTCCTGAGGCCGGGCGCGATCCGACACGTGCAACCGGCGGAACTCGCCTTCCCCCTCGAGCGGCGCCGTCCACGCCCCCTGTCCCCGCACCGCCACCACGAGCGAGCCCGGTCCGCCCACCTCCGCCGTGCGGGCGTCGGTCAGGTTCGGACAGCCCAGCACGCCGATCCGCACTTGTCCGCCTTCCACCAGGGCCAGGGCCACCGCGTACTGGTCGCCCCGGAGAAAGCCCTTGGTGCCGTCGATGGGGTCGAGGGTCCAGAACCGCTCCCCGGGCTCGGCCCGGCCGATGTCGATCCAGTCGCAGACGGTCTCGGGCGTCGAGTAGGCCAGGTGGCCGCCCACAAAATGGGCCACCCGCGACGCCATGGACCGGGCTTCCGGCGAACGCAGGGCCTCGGCCCCCTCCTCGGCCACCAGGGGCACCCCGGGAAAGGCCTGAGACAGGGAGCAACCCACCAGGGCCTGCACCGCGAAGTCGGCCACGGTCACCGGCGACCGGTCGTCCTTGGTGAGGGCCGGTTCGACCATGGCTTGCTGCACGTTTCGCGCCAGGAGGGCCGCGTTGCGCACCACATCGATCGCGAACCGAACCTCCGGGTTCGAGATATCAAACATCCGTTCCGTACTCCCTTGTCGTCTATGAAGTCATTTCCCGCCGGGGCGCCGCCGCGGAGCCGTCCCCTCGAATGCAATGCAGGACCGGCGTGTCACGTCAACGAGAACACCCGGTAGGCCGTCCCGCCCAGGATGTTCATCTTGTCGCGGTATTCCAGGGGGCTCAGCGTGACGTAGCCCAGGCGACGGGCCAGTTCACTCGCGTCGGCGTCCGCCCGGAACTCCGATCCGAACATGAGCTTGCGGCTGCCGACCAGCTCGACCAGCGCGCTCAGCGCCCCCCGGCGCGCCGTGTGTCCCGACACCGTCAGGAACAGGTTCGGCACCTCCCGGATCCGTTCCAGCGCCGTCCTGCCGACGGGGTTTATCCCGTCCCACCGCGACGCGCCGGGCCACACGAAGGATACGCGGGGAAACCGCGCGGCGAGGCGTTCCAGGTCCGCCGGATTGATTTCGCTTGCGCCTTCCGGACCGGGCCACGGCGGCAACAGCACCGGAAGCCCCCGCTCCTGGGCGAAGGACAGGGCCGAATCGAAGGCGCCGGACGACAAGGCGCCGCCCGCCAGCCGGAGCCCCGCGCAGGGCGTCTGGTCCCCGGCTTCCGCAAAGCGGTTCACGTCGAAGCCGTCCGGTTCGACCCGGGCATAGCCCCAGATCCGTCCCCGGTAGGCCTCCCAGGGCACCGCCTCCACCGCTCGCGTCTCCGCCGATCCCCGGCCCGTCCGGGGGGAGGAGTCCGGAAGCCCGTCCAGGATGGCGCGATGCACCCCCGGCCGATGGGTGCTGGTCAGGTCCTCGTCGGGACCGTAGAGCCGGGCCAGGGTTCCCGGGGCCGCGGAGGTGTCGATGACCAGGCCGGGGGGCCGCTTCACCGGCTGGACCAGGAGCGCCGGGAGATTGGGAAGCTCGGGAATGCTCAAGATGCGCTGCGCATTGCCCGACGCCAGCATCTGCTGCTCGCTGGGAAGGAGCCCGCTCAACAGCGTCTGCTCGACGGCGCACTCGCCGGCGACCAGGGGCAGACCGGTCCCGAAGACCAGGCGCGAGATGAGCCGGTCTCGGGCGGGCGTCAGCGTTTCGGGAAAGGGCGTGTCGTGGTACTCGGCGTAGACGCTGCCGTGCCGCTCGAGGACCGGATCGTCGTCGCGCACGCCGAGGAGGACCACGCTCAAGAGGGGATGCCGTTCCACCATGTCGCCCAAGAAGACCAGGTGATCCGAGCGGGGATTTCCCCGAAACTCGAACAGCAGGGGCACCTCGGCGTCCGCCAGGGCCCGAAGCAGCTCCTCGAGATAGCCTCCCCAGGAGGTGATCTCCTGAGGCGGG
>CAYVOE010000269.1:4038-7175 GCA_964452795.1 uncultured Nitrospiraceae bacterium | reverse complement strand
CCGCTCCTCGCAATGACGGGATGTGTCATTGCGCAGGAGCGGGTTGAGCGCAGTCTTCGTCGTCCTGCGACGGGTGGGACTATCCACATGAACCTGTCGGGCACAGTCCTCGTACTCCTACGATACGCGGGGCGGAGGTCGGTGGCGGGGCGGTCGCGTCTAATGGCTGGCCTGAATCTGCGCGCGCAGTGCGCCGAGCAATCTTCAATGCAACCGCCCGTCTTCCCTCGGCCTGTGCCTCTATCCGACGAGGGACGCGATCCAGCCGATGGTGTCGACGTGAATGGCCTGGTAGAACACGGGGACGATGCCGAGGAGCACCACGCCCGCGGTGAGCGCGGCGACGGTGGTGGCCAGGGTGGCGGGCACGGGCAGGGGCCGCGCGCCGTCGGCGGGGGCCTCGATGTACATCTGGCGCACGACGCGCAGGTAGTAGTACAGCGAGATCGTGGAATTCACCGCCGCCACGGCCACCAGCCAATGGAATCCCGCCTGGGACGCAATGCTGAAGAGGAAGAACTTGCCCACGAACCCCGACAGGGGCGGGATGCCGGCGAGGCTGAAGAGGCCGATCATGAGGGCGAGGGCGAGGGCCGGGTTGGTCCGCGAAAGGCCGGCGTAATCCTCGATGCGTTCCTTGCCCGTCTGGTTCGAATGCCATACGATGCAGGCGAACACGGCGAGGTTGGTGACCATGTAGACCAGGAGGTAGAACACCATGGCCGAGACGCCCCGGTCGATGCCGCCCAGAAAGCCCAGCAGCAGGTTCCCCGCCTGGGAAACGGCGCTGAAGGCCATGAACCGTTTGATGTTGTGCTGCACGATGGCGACGAGGTTGCCCACGGTCATGGTGAGGGCCGCGAGCAGGGCGATGGCCATATCCCATCCGTCGTACGCGGGGAGGAGGATCCGGTAGAACAGGTGGAACAGGAAGGCGAGTCCCGCCGCTTTGCTCGCCACGGAGAGATAAGCCGTGACCGGCGTCGGCGCGCCCTGGTACACGTCGGCCGCCCACATGTGGAAGGGCACCAGGGTCAGCTTGAAGCCGATGCCCGCCACGAGCAGGGCCGCCGCCAGCCAAAAGGCGGGCTCGAGGCCGTCGGAAAAGGCTTCACCGAGTACCACCAGGTCGGTGGTGCCCCCGAGGCCGTAGAGGATCGCCAGGCCGTACAGGATAAACGCCGACGCCATGGCCCCGAGGATCACGTACTTCAACCCCGCCTCGCCGGATTCCACGCCGCCGCGCCGCCATGCCGCCAGCACGAAGAGGGGCACCGTGGCCAGCTCCAGGGCGATGTAGAGCGTCACAAGGTCGCGGGCCGACACCAGGTAGAGCATGCCGGCGAGGGTGAACAGGAGGATGGTGTAGTACTCGCCGCGGAACCCCATGCCGGCCATGCGCACGAGGGCGCGCCCGTCGAGGAGATCGCGCGACAGGGCCACGGTGACGATGCCCGCGAGCAGGAAGACCAGCTTGAACCACCAGCCCACCGGGTCAAGTGCGAAGCGGCCGCCCAGCAGAGCGCCGACTTGAGGCGTGAAGAAGAGGGCGGCCGTCGCGAAGGCGAGCCCGGCCATCGCCAGGGGCGCCAGGAACCGGCGGGACCGCTCGGTCATGAACAGGTCGAGCACCAGCACGGCGAAGGCCGTGGCGATTACGACGATCTCGGGCAGCATCAGCATTTCCGTTAGTCCCTATTGTCCGGCGCCGGTCATGGCGACGACCGTTCCCACGTCGTGCAGGCGGTTCACCAGCGGCATCAGCGAGCCTTCAATCAGGTCGATGAACAGCCACGGCAGCAGCCCCACGAAGAGCAGCGCCACCACCAGCATCCCCGTCGAGAGGCGCTCCGGCAGGCGCGCGTCGGTCAGCTCCGTGAAGTGAGGGTCCTTCAAGGGCCCCTGGAACACCGTCCCCAGGCCCCGCAACACGTATACGGCCGTCACCACGATGGACATGGTGGCCAGGACGGTGAGGATCGTGGTGGCGGTGCGCGGCGCCCAGGGATTGCCGAAGAATCCGCCCAGAAACACGTGGGACTCGGCCACGAACCCCGACAGCCCCGGCAGACCCAGGCTGGCGAGACCGGCGATGTAGAACGACGTGGCGAGCCAGGGCATGACCTTCCCCAGGCCGCCCATCTCGGGGATGATCCGAGTGTGGGTCCGGCCGTAGACCATGCCGATGAGGGCGAAGAACAGCCCCGTCATGATGCCGTGGCTGAACATCTGGATCACGGCGCCTTTGAACGCCATCAGGTTGAGAGCCGACACGCCGAAGAGCACGAATCCGCAGTGGCTCACCGACGAGTAGGCCGTGAAGTACTTGAGGTCTTTCTGCATCACCGCGCCGAAGGCGCCGTAAAGGATGTTGATGGTGGTGAGGACCATGAAGAAGAGTCCCCACGTCTTCGCGCCTTCCGGCAACAGATAAACGCCCACCCGCAGCGCGCCGTAGCCGCCCAGCTTCATGAGCACCCCCGCGTGCAGCATCGATACGGCCGTGGGGGCGGAGCTGTGGCCGTCGGGCGACCACGTGTGGAGCGGGTAGAGAGCGCCGAGCACGCCGAAGCCCACGAAGATCAGGGGGAACACCCAGTTCTGGAAATCGTTCGAGAACCGGGCTTCCGCCAAGCGCTGAAGGTCGAAGGTGTTGAATCCCGAGGCATGGTACAGGGCCAGCATGCCCACCATGACGAAGGCGCTTCCCACCAGAAGCATGAGGGTCAGCTTCATGGCGGAGTACTCCTTGGGCCCGGTGCCCCACACGCCGATGAGCAGGTACATGGGCAGCACGGCAAGCTCGTAGAACATGAACAGGAGGAAGAGGTCGAAGCTGAGGAACACGCCGAAGACGCCCGTGGTAAGCAGAAGCAGCAGGGCGAAGAATTCCTTCGACCGGGTGTCCACGTACCAACTGGCGAGCACGCCCGTGAAGATGATGATGGACGTGAGGACGACCATGGCGACGGAGATGCCGTCCACGCCCACGAAGTACTGAATCCCGAGAGGCTCGAACCAGGGGACGCGCTCGACGAGGTAGAGGCGGGTGAGGGTCGCCGTCTCCATCCGGGCCAGGTCGGGCGCCGCCGCCTGCACATACAGATAGACGAGGGCGGCCGTGAGGATCAGGTGGA
>CAYVOE010000269.1:0-4028 GCA_964452795.1 uncultured Nitrospiraceae bacterium | reverse complement strand
AGCGACCTGCCTGCCGCCGAGCAGGGGCGCCGGGTGGATGCCGCAGCCCGCCGCCGATATCCAGCGGATGGCCTTCCAATGCCGGGCGGGCGTCGCCACCACCGCCAGGGTGGTGAGGAAGGGGACCAGTATGAGCCAGCTTACCAAACCCATTTCTGAATAGTTCTCCCTGTGCCGCCTGCGCTACGACATGGTTGCCCAAACGATCAGAAGTGCGAAGAGGATACCCCCCGTGTACCACACGCCGTAGGTCTGGACCTGCCCGGTCTGGGTCCGGCCCAGGGCCGCGCCGGCGCGCCGGGTCAGCCACGCGCTCAGGTCCATGGCTCCGTCCACGACATACCGGTCGAACCAGGCGATGGGACGCGATATGTACCGGAAGATGATCCGGTGCGTGACGAACAGGTACAGCTCGTCGACGTAGAACTTGTTCCTGACGGTCCGGTACGCGCCGCCCAGGGCGCGCACCGCCGCCGCCGACCGGGCTTCGGCCTTTTCCCCGACGTACAAGAACGTCGCCGCCGCGATGCCCGCGAGCGCGATGAGCACCGCGGGGACGGCGATGGCGAGATTCACCCCGCCGTGATGGCCCCCGTGTCCGCCGAGGGACACGTAGTCCGCCATAGGCACGAAGCCCGCCACCGCGCTGAGCAGGGCAAGCACGAGCAGCGGCGCCAGCATCACCCACGGCGCCTCGTGGGCGTGTTCGGCCTCGGCGGTGCGGGGCCGGCCCCAGAAGGCCACGAAGTAGATGCGGAACATGTAGAAGGCGGTCAGGCCGGCCACCAGGAAGGCCACGGCGAACACGAAGGGATGCCCCGAGCCCAGGGCCGCCGCCAGGATCTCGTCCTTGGACCAGAACCCCGCGAAGGGCGGGATGCCCGCGATGGCCATCGTGGCCACGAGGAAGGCAACGTGGGTGATGGGGGTCTTTCTCCACAGCCCGCCCATATCCCGGATGTCGTTGCTGTGCACGGCGTGGATGACCGCGCCCGCACCCAGGAAGAGCAGGGCCTTGAAGAAGGCGTGGGTGAAGAGGTGGAACATGCTCGCCGTGTAGCCCAGGGCGTGATCCATGTCGGCGACCCCAAGAGCGAGCATCATGTAGCCGAGCTGGCTAAGGGTCGAGAAGGCCAGCACGCGCTTGATGTCGTCCTGGGTGCAGCCGATGACCGCGGCGAAGAGGTTCGTGAAGGCCCCCACCGCCATCACCACCGCCAGGGCCGTCGAGCTCGCCGCGAAGGCCGGGAACAGGCGCGCCACCAGGTACACCCCGGCCACGACCATGGTCGCCGCGTGGATGAGCGCCGACACGGGCGTGGGGCCTTCCATGGCGTCGGGCAGCCAGATGTGGAGCGGGAACATGGCGCTCTTGCCGGCGGCACCCATGAACACCAGCACCATGGCCGTCGTCAAGATGCTCATGCCCATGAACGAGGCCGCCAGGGCCGGCGACGCCAGGAAATCCGGATGGGTGAGGTACAGGAAATCGAAGGGCTGTACGTTCTCCACGCCGTGCGCGGCCAACTCGGCGCCGATGGGGCCCGACAATTCTCCGAACGATTGGTAGCCGAAATACCCCAGGATCAGGACGCCGATGAGGAACCCGAGATCGGCGAAGCGGGTGACGATGAAGGCCTTCTTCGCCGCCGCCACGGCCGACGGCTTGTAGTAATAGAACCCGATCAGCAGGAAGCTGCTGACGCCCACCAATTCCCAGAACACGTAGATCTGGACGATGTTCGGCGCCGCCACGAGGCCCAGCATGCTGAAGGTGAACAGGCTCAGATAGGTGAAATAGCGGCCGAACCCGTCGTCGCCCTTCATGTATCCCAGGCTGTAGACGTGGACCAGCGTGCTCACCGTGGTCACCACCACCAGGAGCAACACCGAGATGGGATCGACCAGCACGCCCACGTTCACCGTCAGCCCCGGCATGTACCGAAGCCACTCGAAGCTCCACGGGACGATGGCCGGGTGCTCTTCTCCCGCCGGAAACAGGCGGTAGTACTCCCACGCCAGACGATAGGCCATCACCGCCGAGAGAAATACGGCCAGGGTCGCGAAGAGGCCGCTCGCCCGGGCCGAACGCGGCCGCAGGGACAGCCCCACCACCGCCACCGAGATCAACGGGAGGGCCGGGATGATCCAGGCGTTACGAAGGGCGAATCCGAGGTTATCCATGCCGAATCGATCCTTACTCGTGCGCCGAGGGGTGCTTGCGGCCGCGGCGCGACGGTTTGCGTCTCTTCCGGCCCCGGGCGCCGTTTCCGGAGGCGCTCGCGGTCCGTATCTCTGGCAGAGAGGCCGCTTCCGGCTCGGGTCCGCTTGCCGGCGCGACCGCAACGGTCGCCCGCAGCGACGCCGGAGTCGGGAAGGGGTCGACGGCGGGCGCCGCGTCGCGAATGAGATCCATGCGCGTCACGTCCACGGTTCCCCGGTGCCGGAACAGGGCCACGAAAATGGCCATGCCCACCACGACTTCCGCCGCGGCCACGGCAATGACGAAAATCGCCATGATGTGACCGTCCACAGTGCCCGGCATCACAAAGTAGTTGAATACGACGAAGTTCAGCGCTGCGGAGTTGAGCATCAGCTCCACGCCCATGAGGATGCCCACCGCGTTGCGGCGGGTCAGGACGCCGTAGAGGCCGATGGAGAACAGGATCGCCGACAGGACGAGCCAGTGGGCCACGCCCGGCGTATGAGCGGCCAGGAATTCCGTCATTGCAGCGCTCCCGGGACCGTGTCCTTGTGTTGGCGAAGGGGCCGGTCAACGTCGGCTTCTCCGGGCCGGTCTCCGCCGGTGGTGAAAGGCTGTCCGGCGGGCGGCGTGCGCCGGGCGATGACGATTCCGCCCAGGACCGCCGCCAGCAACAGCAGCGAGATGATTTCGAAGGGCAGGACGTAGCCCGCGGCGCCGTAGTCCAGCAGCCGGCGCCCGATCTCCGCCGCGCCGTCGGCGGGCGCGGGCGCGCCGGGGCGCACCGCAAAATCGGACGTGGCCAGGGCGGCGGCGCTGACAACCAGCAGCCCCACAGACGCCAGGGCGCCCCAGACCCGACGCATCGGCGCGGGATGGTCTTCCAGAAGCTCGGCCGACCGCGTCAGCATGATGGCGAAGACGATGAGCACCACGATGCCGCCCACGTAGACCAGCACCTGCACGCCCGCCAGGAACTCGGCGTCGAGCATGATGTACAGGCCGGCGCTCAGGGTCAGCACCCCCATCAGCGCCACGGCCGCCCGCAGCAGTTGCCGGGCGTTGACCACCGCCAGGGCCAGGACCACGGTCCCCGCCGCCAGCAGGTAGAAGATCACCGTGTAGGCCGCGTCGGCGATCATGCCTCGGCCTCCCGGGTTCGCCTCGGAACGGCGGCTGCGGGATCGGCCTCGTCCGCGGCGGGCACGACGGGACGGATGTTCGGCAGCGGGTGGCCGTTCAGCGGCACCGGTCCTCCGTAGATGTCGCGGGGCTCCGTCAGCTTCGCCCGGACTTCCGGATCCTCCTCGTCGAAGACCACGCTCGCCGCCGGGCCCGCGTACCGGTTGAGGTTGTAAATGAGAAGCCGCCGGTCGTACACGGCGTTCTCGAAGTGAGGACCCATCTCGAGGGCGTCGAAGGGGCAGGCCTGGACACAGGCGTTGCAGAAGGTGCACGAGTCCATGCGCCAGATGAACCGATCGAGCTCGCGTTCCTCGGTGATCTCGCCGATGCGCGTCAAGATCCGAATGGACCCGTTCGGACAGGCCGCCTCGCAGTTCCCGCAGGCCGTGCACTTGTGGTACCAGGTCTGCTCCTGTTCCCGCAGGCTGGCTTCGAGTTCCTGCGGGTCGCAGTGGAGCCGCGCCGCCATGGCCTTGAGCCGTTCGACCCGGAGCTCCTCGGCGTCCGAAGCCAGGTGCTTGAGCCGGAGGTTGGCCCGGTAGCGTTCCGGAAACCGGAGCGTGTTCCGGTTCTCCGGATAGGGGCGGGTAACGACCTTCCAGGGGTTGGACAGGTAGCGCAGGGTCAGCGCGAGGCCGGC
>CAYVOE010000268.1:0-7191 GCA_964452795.1 uncultured Nitrospiraceae bacterium | reverse complement strand
GGGTGAAGCTCGCCACGGAACTGGCCAAGCGCCAGACGGGCCGCACGCTCTACATCCTCGATGAGCCCACCACGGGGCTGCACGCCGTCGACATCGACAAGCTGCTCAAGGTGCTGCACCGCCTGGTGGACCACGGCAACACGGTCCTGGTGATCGAGCACAACCTGGACGTCATCAAGACGGCCGACTGGATCATCGATCTGGGGCCGGAAGGCGGCGACGCCGGCGGGGAGATCATCGCCGTGGGCACGCCCGAGACGGTGGCGCGCAACCCGCGGTCCTACACGGGGCTTCACCTCAAGGACAAGCTGGCCCGCCCGCGGAAAGCCGCCGCGGCCGCCGGATAAGGCGCATAGAATGCCGCGAAGAGCGTCAGACGACCAGGCGCAGCGTCGAGGCGGATTCGCCGGCGGCGGGGTCGTCGTAGGCGGCCACGGCCTTCCCGTAGAACCCGTCCCGCGTGCCTGCGGGTGAAGCCGCTTCCGACGGACGGGCTTCCGCTCCATCCCCTGTGGCGGCCGCGTAGGCCGCTTCGACGGCGCTCACGAGCGTTGCCCGGTTGGCGTCGTTCGTGGGTGGATCGCCGAAGAGGGTTTGGAGGGCGTGCATGAGATCCTGGAAGGCGGTCCGCAGCTCGGTGGCGAGGGACGGCGCGCCGTTCGAGGGGAGCACGGTTCCGGCAAAGGCCTCGAGGGCCTGGCGGGCGGCCTGCTCGGATTCAGGGGTCAATCCCGTTCGCAATTCGTCGAAGATGCTGGAGATGGATTCGAGCATCTGTTCGAGCCGTTTCCGGGCGTCGAGGTTGAAAGGGACGGACGCAGCGAGATCCTGGATAGGGGAGACGGTCCGGTCCGTGCCGGCCGTTTCTCGGGAAGAACCTCCCGCGGAAAAGCGCAATATTTCCGGATTGCGCCGCGTCGAACCGCGAAGGGTCGACGGCGCCCGGTCTTGTGCGGCGGGGCGGTCGGATGCCGGTGCGGAGCCGGTCGTCCGGTCGTGAATGCTACGGCCGAAGAGCCGGCCTGAGCCCGCAGCCGCGGCCCATCCCTGTCCGCTGACTACGCTATTGACTTTCATCTCCCTACTCCCTTAGGGTGAGTCGACCGCAATCCTTTGCCTGGTCTGACTCCTTTATCGGCCGAATCCGCCGATACTTTAGCGAACCCCCTTCACCGGCGCCGGCACCCTGTTTCGGGTGTAACGAAACGGTCGCCCGATGGTATCTATTTACAATAACGGAAACATGTCCCACTACCGTCCCGTCAACAGGAAGGATGACCGATGAAGCATCTCAAGAGCGTCAGCAAGCCCAATCCCGCCCTTATTCTGCGCGGCGGACCGATCGGCAAGATTCTCGACCTCATCGCCGATCTCAAGGGCCCCGTCGTCAGCTAATCGAACGGGTTCCAGGCGGCCGGAGGATCTGATCTTCCGGCCGCTTCTTTGTCTCTGGGGGGTGGGGGAGGGCTCGCAGCCGAAGGGTTACGTGCGGGGGCGGGCGTCGAGGAGTTCGAGGGCGCGGATGCCGTTGCGCAGGGAGTAGACTTCGGGGAACCCCAGGCGGCGCAGTTTCTGGGCGAGGTAGCGGCTCCGTCGGCCCCGAGCGCAGCACAGGAGGTAGCGTCCGCCGCGCTCCAGGGGCGGCTGGTCGAAGTCGAATCGGCTGGCCGGGAGGTGGAGCCAGGCCCGTCCCTCGAGGGGAAGCAGTTCGGCTTCGACGGACTCGCGGATGTCCACGACCCGGTATCGCTCGATGCCTTGCTCGGCCAGTTGGTTGATGTCGAGCTCGATGTCGTCGTCGAAGACCGCCGGCGCGGGACGCGGGGCCGCCTGGGGGACGCTTCCGCAGGCGGGGCACTGGGGATTGCGGGCGGTGCGGATGCGGTGCAGGCCGTATCCCAGCAGGTCGAGGACCAGCATCTCGTGGCGGAGCGCGCCGGGCAGGTCCAGGAGGCGCTTGAGCGCTTCGACGGCCTGGAGCGTGCCGAAGACGCCCGGCACCACGCCCAGCACGCCCACTTCGGCGCAGGACCCCACGCAGCCGGGCTCGGGGGTGTGGGGCCAGAGGCACCGCAGGCAGGCCGTGCCCGCGGCGGGGTCGTACACCTGCACCTGGCCTTCGAACTGGTAGATGCTGCTGAAGACCGCCGGAACGCCTGCGGCCACGGCGGCGTCGCTGATGAGAAACTTGGCGTCGAAGTTGTCGGTACAATCGAGGACGAGGTCGTACGCGCGGAAGAGTTCCTCGGCGTTGTCGGGGCGCAGCCGGATCTCGTAGGGCGTCACTTCGATAAACGGGTTGAGCCGGCGCAGCCGGTCCGCGGCGACGGCGACTTTCGCCTGGCCCACATGGGCGTGCTCGAAGATGACCTGGCGGTGGAGGTTGCTGGCCTCGAGGCGGTCGAACTCGCACAGGCCGATGTGCCCCACCCCCGCCGCGGCCAGGTACAGCAGGGCGGGGCTGCCGAGGCCGCCCGCGCCCACCACCAGCACGCGGGCGTTCTTCAGCTTGCGCTGACCTTCTTCGCCCACTTCCGTCAGGCAGGTCTGCCGCGCGTAGTAATCGGCTTCCGAGGGGGCCGGCGCGGCGTGGGCGGCGTGGGCGCAATGCTGACAGTTCACCCAACCCAAGTCGCCGTCGACGTAGTGCTCCTTTTTCCAGATGGGCACGCGGATCTTCACCTGGTCGATGACGTATCGGCAGGCGGCGAAGGCCTCGCCCCGGTGCGCGGCGGCGGCGCCCACCCACACGGCCTGCTCGCCTATCTCGAGGAGGCCGGTGCGATGGACGCAGGCGGCGCCTTCGATGGCGAATTTCTCGCGGGCCTCGGCGAGGATGCGTTCGCCCTCCTTCACCGCGAGGGCGTCGTAGGCCTCGTACTCGAGGCGGGCCACGGCGCGGCCCTCGTTGTGGTTGCGCACCCAGCCCTCGAAGGCGGCGTATCCGCCGGCGGCGGGGTGGGCCAGGGTGCGCTTGAAGGCTTCCGGATCGATGGGCGTGGCGCTGAGGATGAACACGGTCAACCCCCTGCCACCGGGGGTATGAACACGAGGCTGTCACCCTCCCGCAGGGGCGCGTCCCAGTCGCGGAACTCTTCGTTGATGACAACACGGAGCATGTCGGGGCCGAGGGAGAACCCGTGGCGCGTCCGCAACTCGTCGTAGAGGTCGCGGACGGTGGCGGCGCTCGTCGAGAGCGACTCTTCCCGGAGCCCCCGTTCCTCCCTCAGCAGGGCGTAGTAGTGGATGCGCAGGGTTCGAGTCCCGTTGTCGACGACGTTCATGGCGCGGCCCTCCTTTCGCCCCGCAAATGAGCCAGGGCGTCTTCATATTCCGCCGGGTTGTTGACATTGGTGAGCGCGTAGGGATTGAGCGGCTCGACCCGGCACGTATCCGAGTTCACCAGCACCTTGCGCGGACAACGGTACCCCATGCCGAGGAAGTGCAGCAGCCGGAACACGCTCTTGGGTTCGTAGATTGCGCACAGCGGCTCGGGCAGTCCGTCGCGGGGGCTGGTGTAGGAAGTGGCGAACTTGTAGGGGTTCCGCCGGGCCACGAGGTGCTCGAGGCTCGGCTCGTCGAGGAAGGGCATGTCGCACGCCACCACCAGCCACGCCGCTTCGGGGTGGGTCTGGAGCGCCGACAGGATCCCTCCCATGGGCCCCATGCCCACGAACCGGTCGTGGATCTGGGGCAGGTCCGACTGGACGGGGTCGCTCGCCTGAGACGGCCGATTCGACACGTACACCTTGTCGCACAAGGAACTCAACAGGTCGTAGGTGTGCCGGACCTGGGGTTTGCCGTGGTAGTCGAGGGATGCCTTGTCGCGGTTCATGCGCCGGCTTTGACCGCCGGCCAGAACGAGCCCGTGGAGCGGCGTCCGGCTGATGCGCTCCTGGAAATAGCCCAGGATGAAGTCGCGGATCTCGTCGAGGTTGTCGCGGTCGAAGTAGGGGGCTCCCGTGGCCTGGCCGGCGCAACTGATGCCGCGGCCGACGTAGCCGATGACGTGGGAAAAGCGCCCTTTCTTCAGGTCGTCCAGGACCACGATCTTGGGTATGTCCACGTCGCGGCCCTCTTCGACCAGGACGAAGTCGGCGTCGAGGAAGGGCCAGGGGCGCACGTACTCCTCTTTCTTGGCCGGGTAGACGACCACGTGCTGGAACCGCGTGTTTTCGCAGTAGACGTAGGTCTCTTCGGGTTGCCGGCTCTGGTAGGGAACGTCGTTGTCCACGTGGGCGACGATGTGTTCGGTGAAAGCCAGTCGTACCAGGCGCGAGACCAGCGTGGAACGGCTGGAGCCCGCCTGGCCGCAGAAAGCGACTTCGTAGGGGTTGTACGCAAAGGGCCGCTGCACGGCCGCGTCATGGGATCCTTCGTGCTCTCTTGGCTTGGGATTGCACGTCATAGTCCGTCTTACCGCCTCGTTTTTCCAGGAGTCGAATGTCCCGGATTACGATGTTGTGCGACATCGCTTTGCACATGTCGTACAAGGTGAGCGCCGCAACGCTGGCTCCGGTCAGGGCTTCCATTTCGACGCCCGTCTTGTGGTGAATCGAGACCCGGCAGTTGATGACCGCTTCGTTGTCCTGCAACGAGATGTCGATCTGGCAGTCCTCGATGGCCAGCGGGTGGCACAGGGGAATGAGCTCTCCCGTTCGTTTGGCGGCCATGACTCCCGCGAGGATGGCCGTCTGGACCACCGAGCCCTTCTTGCTGTGGAGATCGCCGTCGCGGAAGCGGCTGGCCACTTCCGGCGGCAGGTCCACGATGGCCCGGGCGTGGGCGGTCCGTTTCGTTACCTTCTTCTCGGAGATATTGACGATCGATGGCCGGTTGTTGGGCCCGATGTGTGAAAGCATCCGCGTGCAGGACCGCTCCCGGCGGGGTTCCGAGCCGGGACAGGGGTCCTTAGCCTCCTTCGTGTTGCGGGGGCCGCGTTCAACCCCCTATTTGGTACATCTCTACTTTGGCGGCCGAGGCCGGGCCGGCGCGAAGGGCGTGGCGCAACTCCGAATACCGGTCGGTACGACCGCCCCAGACCGTCTCAATGATAGCACGGATCTCGTCGTCGGAGGCACCCCGGCGCAGCGGCCCGAGCAGATCGGTGCCCGACGTGGCGAAGAGACACGTAAAGAGCCTTCCGTCGGCCGAAAGGCGTGCCCGGGTGCAGTCGCCGCAGAAAGGCTCGGTTACCGACGTGACGAAGCCGATCTCGCCGGCGCCGTCTTCAAAGGCATAGCGCCGGGCCACCTCGCCGCCGTAGTTGGGGTCCATGAGGCGCAGGGGATAGCGCGCGTGGATCCGCTCCACCAGTTCCCGCGAGGGCACCACGTGGCTCCAGTCCCAGCCGTTCCGGTTGCCCACGTCCATGTATTCGATGAATCGAACGATGTGGCCGGTTCCGCGGAACCGCTCGACGATGTCGAGCACCGAGCCCTCGTTGACGTTGCGCTGCACCACCACGTTGAGCTTTACGGGCGTCAGCCCCACCTCGGCGGCCCGGTCGATGCCCTCGAGGACGGGTTTCACGGACGCGCCGCGGCCGTTCATCCGGCCGAAAATCTCCTCGTCGAGGCTGTCCAGGCTCACCGTCACCCGGTCCAGCCCGGCCTGCTTGAGCGCGGCGGCGTGGCGGGCCAGGTGCAGCCCGTTCGTGGTGAGGGCGAGCTCCTCGACTCCCGGCAGGGGTTTGAGCCGCGCCACCAGGTCCGGCAGATCGCGCCGCAACAGGGGCTCGCCGCCGGTCAGCCGAATCTTGCACGCGCCGCAGTCCGCGAAGATCCGGACCAGCCGCTCGATCTCGTCGAAGGACATGCGTTCACCCGGTCGCAGGAAATCATAGTGGTCCGGGTAGTCCTCGGCCGGCATGCAGTAGGTGCAGCGGAGGTTGCAGGCGTCGATGACCGATACGCGCAGGTCGCGCAGGACCCGCCCTTGCGCATCCACCGTCTTCGCCCTCTCCCGTTGGGGGTCCATCGGCTAGTCGTCCCACCGGTACAGGGTGGCCACGTGGCCCGCCGGGAAATGGTTTCGGGCCCGTTCGAGCTCGACGAACCCGTCGGAGTCGGCGAGGGCGGCCACGTCGCCGGACGTGTTGGCGGGACGGGGCGACGCCACGAGCCGGCCTCCGTCGGCGAACCGTACACGGACGGGCAGAAAATACGTCAGTTCGGGAGCGAATTCGACGGGTTCCGCAAGCGCTGCGAGGGGTTGCGGCCGGGCGCGGAGGCCCAGCGCCCGCTCGAGGGACGGGATCACGTAACGGTAAAGGCAGACCAGTGCCGAGACGGGGTTTCCCGGAAGGGCGAACACGGCTTGCCCGGACGGTCCCAAACCGAAAAGCAGCGGTTTCCCCGGGCGTTGCCGAACCTTGTGGAACAGCGGCATAACGCCTAGAGCTTGCAGCACCGAGGGCACGTAGTCAAATTGGCCCATGGATACGCCGCCGGTGAGGATGAGCACGCCGCAGGCCCCGAGCAGTTCACCCAGCACTTCTTCCAGGCGTTTCTCGTCGTCCATGATGTGGCGGAGTTGCGGGTGAGGGAATCCGCGCCGCTGCAGCGCCGCCGCCAGCGCGTAGGGGTTGGACCGACGAATCTGATGGGGCAGGAGCGGCTCGCCCGGGTCCACCAGCTCGTCTCCCGTGGTGGCGATGCCGATGACCGGCGGCCGGCCCACCCGCAGCGACGCGCGTCCGCACGACGCGGCCAGGCCGATGCTCGGCCCGTTCAACCGGCGGCCCGCCTCGAGCACCAGCGTACCGGCCTCGTGGTCCGTGCCCTGCCGATGGACGTTCTGCATGGGTTTAATTGGGCCGTCCGCGGTGAGCCTCGCGGTGCCGTCCTGAAGATCCACGTCCTCGATCCGGACCACGCAATCGCAGCCTTCGGGCAGCACCGCCCCCGTCATGACTTCGATGCAGCCTTCCGGACTTTCGAGGCGCCGTTGGGGATCCCCGGCCGCCTGCAACCCCTCGACGCGGAATTCGCGCCGCACGCCGCGCCAGTCATCGCTGGAGAAGGCGATGCCGTCCATGGTGACGCGCGGAAACGGGTGCAGGTCGCGCGCGGCACGGACGTCCCGGGACCGGCGCTGATGCACGCGGAAAGAACGACCACGCAGGAAACGGCGGTGGCGATGATGGCGGCGCGGGTCGCGGCAGGGGAAGGAAATGACATGTGCCGATGA
>CAYVOE010000267.1:0-7209 GCA_964452795.1 uncultured Nitrospiraceae bacterium | reverse complement strand
CGGAACCGCGTCCAGGCGGCGCCCGTTCACTGGTGCCGGGAGGTGTGCCGCGGCGGCACGGCCAGGGCGGTGTTCATCAACAGCGGAAACGCCAACGCCTGCACGGGCCCGCTGGGAGAGGCGGATACGGAACGGACGGCGGCGCTGGTGGCGGCGGGGCTTTCCCTTTCGCCGAACCACGTGTGCGTGTGCAGCACCGGCGTCATCGGCACGCCCCTGCCCATGGACCGCATCGCCCGGGGTATCGAGGATTGCATCGCCCGGCTCTCGCCCGAAGGGGGCGGCGACGCGGCGGCGGCGATCATGACCACGGACACGGTGCGCAAGGAGCGGGCCGTCGAGGTGCCCCTGGTGCAGGGCCGCATCCGGATCGGCGCCATGGCCAAGGGCGCGGGCATGCTGGCGCCCAACATGGCCACCATGCTGGCCTTTTTGACCACGGACGCGAAGGTCGAGGCGGGCCCCCTCCGGGAGCTGCTGCAGCAAGCCGTCGACAAGTCCTTCAACAGCATCTGCGTCGACAACGACACGAGCACCAACGACACGGTCCTGTGCTTGGCCAACGGCATGGCGGACGCTCCGCTCCTGGTGCCGGGCACGCCCGATTTCATCGCCTTCGGCGAGGCCCTGTCCGAGGTGTGCCGCGCGCTGGCTCGGGACCTGGTGCGCGACGGCGAGGGCGCGACGAAGTTCATCACCATTGAAGTAACGGGCGCGGCCGACGACGAAGCGGCCCGTCGCGTGGCCCGGGCCGTGGCCCAGTCGCAGTTGTGCAAGACGGCCTTTTTCGGGAACGACGCCAACTGGGGACGGATCGCCTGCGCCGCGGGCTACGCGGGCGTGGACCTCGATCCCGACCGCCTCGACATCTGGCTTGACGACGTGCCCGTGATGACCCAGGGGCATCGGGGCGATTACCGGGAAGAGGACGCGGCGGACCGCGTGGGGCGGGCCGAGTTTTCCGTTCGACTTCAGGTGGGCGACGGCCCCGGCACGTGCACGTTCTGGACCTCAGACCTCAGCCTCGACTACGTCCGAATCAACGCCGAGTACCGTTCATGATCAGTCAAGACACCATGGAGGCTTTCATCCAGAAGGCCGGAGTTCTCGTGGAGGCCTTGCCCTACATTCGTGAATTCGAGGGCAAGACCATCGTGGTGAAGTACGGCGGGGCCGCCATGGAAAACGCCGTGCTCCGCCGAAGCGTGGCCGAAGACATCTGCCTGATGCGATACGTGGGCATGAATCCCATCGTGGTTCACGGCGGCGGTCCGGCCATCAACAAGGCGCTCAAGCAGTTGGGCGTCGAGCCGCGGTTCGAGAACGGTCTGCGCGTCACCGACGAGGAGACCATCCGGGTCGTCGAGATGGTCCTGGCGGGCAGCATCAACAAGGAAATCGTGAGCCTTCTCAACGTCTCCGGGGGCAACGCGGTGGGCATCTGCGGCAAGGACGGCAACCTGCTCCACGCGCGCAAGATCGAGACCCCCGACGGGACGGATCTGGGCTTTGTGGGCGAGATCACCAGCATCCATTTCCACCTGCTCAACGTGTTGTGCCAGGCCGGCATGATCCCGGTCGTCGCCCCCATCGCCACCGATCCCCAGGGGCGGTCGTGGAACATCAACGCCGACACCGCCGCGGGCGACATCGCCGCCGTCCTCGAGGCCGAGAAGCTCATCTTCCTCACGGACACGCCGGGCGTGCTCCGCGACAAGAGCGATCCTCAATCCCTTATCCCCCACCTCAGCTACCGCGAGGTCGGGGAGCTGGTGAAACAGGGGGTGATCGACGGCGGGATGATCCCGAAGATCGACGCCTGCGTGCGCGCCCTCGACCTGGGCGTGTCGAAGACCCATATCATCGACGGACGGGTGCCCCACGCCCTCCTGCTCGAGATCTTCACGAACCAGGGCATGGGGACGCTGGTGAGCCACTGATTCGGTGGGACCGACGGGTCGCCCGCGACTCCTCATCGGCGGAGGACGGGCAATTACGTTCGGTGTGATTCTTGGGGTTGAAGATTCCCCTCTCGCCGTCAGAGCGATGCCGAGTCAACTGCGAATCGAGCCGGGTCGAGGCCCGCGGCAAAGCGCCGCGAATCGGCCAACCACTTCAAGGAGGGCAACACACTCGTGCCGGAACGGGGGGTAATCGATCTGATTTTCCAGGGGGGCATCCTGATGTTCCCCATCATGCTGACGTCGGTGATCGCGCTGGCCATCACGATAGAACGCTTCGTGACCTTGCGGCGGGCGGCCATCGACACCCGGAATTTCATGGATTCGCTGCGGACCGTGCTGCGCCAGCGCCGGGTTCCCGACGCGATCGAGCTGTGCGAGGAGAACGACGGATCCATCGCGCGGATCATGAAGGCGGGCCTGCTCAAGCACGACCGAAGCAAGGAAGACATCCGCGAGGCCATTGAAGACGCCGCCCACCTCGAGGTGCCGCGCCTCGAGCGGTACATGTCGGCTTTGGCCACCTGCGCCAGCGTGGCGCCCCTGCTGGGGCTCCTCGGCACGGTGCAGGGGATGATCATGGCCTTTGCCAAGATCCAGGACTTGAAGGGCCAGGTCAATCCGTCGGACCTGGCGGAGGGCATCGGAAACGCGCTCATCACCACGGCGGCGGGGCTGACCGTGGCGATTCCGACCCTGGTGGTCTACAATTACTTCGTCAGCCGCGTGGACAACCTGGTGCTGGAGATGGAGGTGAGTTCCTCGGAGATGGTCGAGCTCCTCACCCGACAGCGCGACGACTACGAAGTCTGAAGCGGGCGCCATGCGATTTCGGCGGAATCAGAAGCGCAAGGTCCGGGCCAACCTCGATCTCACGCCCCTCATCGACGTGGTGTTCCTGCTTGTCTTGTTTTTCATGCTGTCCTCGACCTTCGTGATTCAGAACTCGATTCCCGTGGAGCTGCCCGAGGCCGAGGGAAGCACCCAGTTCGAGTCGCGCGACGTGTCCGTCACCATCACCGGCGGCGAAGAGGGATCGCTCTACGTCGATAACGTTCGCGTGGCGGACATGGACGAGCTCGGCCAGGTGCTCGCGGCGCGCCAAGCGGCCGACCCCGAGGTGATGGTCCTGATCCGGGCCGACGCCGGGGTGCCCACGGGGCGCACGGTCGAGGTCCTGGGCGTGGCCTACAGCGCGGGCATCACCCGGTCGCTCATCGCGGCGCAGCCGCCGGAGCGCGGGCCGTGACGGGGCTCGGAAAGATCGATCGGGTCTTTCTGTACTCCCTCGTCGTGTCGGCCCTGTTCCACCTGTCGATGATCACCCTCTTCTCCATCGAAATGCGGTATGAGCTCCGGCCCATCCGCTATTACCCCTTCGACATCGTGGACGTGAGCCGCCTGACGCCGCCGGCGCCGGCCGACGATTCCCTGCTGACCCTGCCCGGCGGCCCCTCCCCCTTTGGAGAACGGCCGGAAGGAGAAGACATCCTCGCGTCCATACCCGAAATCTCCCTGCCCGTGATGCCTTTCGAGGATTTCGGCACCATCACGTTGCGGCAACCGGAATTGAGCCTGGACCCGCGGCTCACGGGCGAGGCGGGACGTCCCCGGGACGCGTGGGCCCGTTTCGGCCGGGAAATCCAGGACCTGCGGGACACGTTGAAGGGTCTCCCCCTCTTTGACGACCTCGGCGGTACGCCGCAACGGTCGGGACTGGAGGTGGACGTGATGCCCGGAGTCCGAGGGCGCATCGAGTGGCTGGGCGAGCCCCGCGACCGGGAACTGCTCCTGTCGGCGCCGGCCATCGCTCCTCTGGAGGCGGGGCCGCCGGGGTTGTCGTCGCCCGTGGCCATCCTGTTCCGGGTGGATCGGGAAGGGAAGGTCCATGAAGTGCTGTCTCCGCCGGACACGTCGGACGGCGTGGTGTCGGCCGCCGCGGATGCGCTCCGACAGTATCGGTTCGAGGTCCTGACGGACGGGCGGGGCGGCCTGCAGAGCGGGACCCTCACCCTGCTGCCTTCCGAGGAGGGCGGGCCGTGATCTCCATCTCCCTTACCACGGCCATCCTCATCTACAGCCTGCTGCTGGGCGCGATTTTCCTCGTGCTCTACCTCTACACCGAGATGGACACCCGACGCAGCCACCGCGTGCTCGCGGAACAGTACGTATGGCGGTGCGTCTACTGCGGCTTCACCTACCTCGATGAAGCGGCGGAAGCGGTGTCCGAATGCCCCCGCTGCCACAGCTACAACGCGGGTAGTGAAGGCCGGCCTCGCGCGGTCCGTTCAAAGGCGGAGTCCCCCGCGCGGGCCGTTGACGACGCCGAACCCCGGCGAAACCCTTCCCGGCGCAAACGCCCTCATCAGCGCCGCCGCGGCCCGCGTCGCCGCTGAAGCCGTTTTTCGGCCGTTCGTGGCACGGGGCGGTCTCCGGTGCTAAAATAGGGCCCATGTGGATCGATCCCGCGAAATGGCCCGGCTGAAGACATGCGCCTGGTCGAGTTGAAGTGTGACGGCTTCCGCAGCCTCACCGATGTAACCTTTCGCCCCGTGCCGGGCATCAACGTCATCCGCGGCCACAACGCCCAGGGGAAAACCTCGCTGCTCGAGGCGGTCTTCTACCTAACCACATCCAAGAGCCACCGGACCGCCAACGAGCGGGAACTGGTTCAGGAGGGCTCGGAAGGGTTCCGGGCCAAGGCCCAGGTGCAGCGCCGGGACCGGGTGGTGGTGATCGAGGCCACGTGGTGGAACGGGGTGAAGCGGTTCCGGGTCAACGGCGTGGCTCAGACCCGGGTGAGCGACATCCTCGGCAAGATCAGCACCGTTTTTTTCGCCCCGGAAGACGTGGACCTGGTGAAGGGTTCGGCGAGCCATCGCCGCCACTTTCTCGATCTCGAGCTTTCCCAGCTTCTCCCCTCCTATCTCCATGCCCTGCAGCAGTACCGGCAGGTCCTGCGCCAGCGAAACCAGCTCTTGAAGACCCACGTCTCCGACCCGCAACTGCTCGAGGTCTGGGACGAGCAGCTTGCGGTCCACGGCGCCGTGCTCATCGAGGAGCGGGCGAAGTACCTGGAACAGCTTGACAAACTGGCCCGCGTGTCCTACGGTCAGATCGCCGGGGAGGAACGGCTCGAACTTCGGTATTTACCGGATGTGAAGCTGGCGTCGACCCTCGCGGGGGTGCTGGCGTCGAGCCGCACGTCCGATCTGGCCCGGGGCATGACCACGCGGGGCCCTCACCGCGACGATTTCGAGTTTTTAGTGGGGGGACGCCCGGCTCGGGCCTATGCGTCGCAGGGTCAGCAGCGCACGGCGGCGCTGGCGCTGAAGCTGGCGGACGTGGAGCTGATCAAGGCCCGTACGGGGGAATATCCGATCCTGATGTTGGACGAAGTTTTGTCAGAATTGGATGAAAACAGGGCCTCTCGGTTGTTTACTTTATTGCAGAAGGGCATACAGTGTCTCCTGACGACCACCAGCACACACCGGAACCCCTGGGGAGGAGAAAACTGCGCTTTTTACCGCATAACCGGAGGACGCCTTGCGAAAGAATGACCCGGTCGAGGTAGGGAAAATCCTTGACAAGATCAAGGCGACGACGGCGCTGGGAAAGCAGCTCGAACAGGCCCGGATCTGGGACCGGTGGAACGAGTTGGCGGGGGGACACCTGGCGGCGCACGGCGAGCCGAAGACCATCCGGGAGGGCACCTTGTATGTGGAGGTGGACAGCCCGGTATGGATGCATCGGTATGCCTATCGCAAGTGGGACATTTTGAAGCGGATCAACCGGATGGCGGGTGAGGAACTGGTGTCCGATCTGTTCGTGGTGCTGAGGGCGGACGAGGAATTGGATGGCGGGCCGGGCGGTCGGTAAACCCCATCTAAATCCGAAAAAAATCAACGACTTACGTTGACTTTTGGTCCCCGTTCTGTTACAATACACCGATTTGATACCGGACCCTTCGGGGCAGGACTTTGTAAAGGGATCGAGCATGGCTGAACAGACCTACAACGCAAGTTCCATTCAGGTACTTGAAGGGCTTGCGGCGGTCCGCAAACGGCCGGCGATGTATATCGGCGACACGAGCACGCGCGGGCTGCATCACCTCGTTTACGAGGCCGTGGACAACAGCATCGACGAGGCGTTGGCGGGGTTTTGCACGCAAGTCGACGTAACGGTTCATATTGATAATAGTGTTTCCATCATCGACAATGGACGGGGCATTCCGGTCGAGAACCACCACCAGTACAAGCGCAAGAGCGCGCTCGAGGTGGTGATGACGGTGCTGCACGCGGGCGGCAAGTTCGACAATTCGAACTACAAGGTCTCGGGCGGCCTGCACGGGGTGGGCATTTCGTGCGTGAACGCGCTGTCGGAATGGCTCGAGGTGGAGGTGAAGCGCGACGGCAGCATCTACAAGATGAACTTCCGCCGCGGCGTTCCCGAGGGGTCCCTGGAAGTGGTGGGCCGCACCCGCACCACGGGCACGCGGGTCACGTTCAAGCCCGATCCGGACATCTTCGAAGCCACGGTATTCAACGGCGAGACCCTGTTGAGCCGGCTGCGCGAGCTGGCCTTCCTCAACAAGGGGCTCCGGATCACCTTTGAAGACGAGCGGACCGACAGCGAACCGGTGTCGATGCTCTACAAGGGCGGCATCGCCGAGTACGTGGAATGGCTGAACCGGAACAAGGAGCCGCTCCACCGCAAGACCATTTACCTGGAGGCGAAGAAGGACCTCGTGGAGGTGGAGGTGGCGATGCAGTACACGGGCTCCTATTCGGAGAACGTGTCGAGCTTTGCCAACAACATCAATACGCATGAAGGCGGCACCCATCTCAGCGGGTTCAAGGCGGCGCTGACGAAGGCGCTCAACGACTACGCCAAGAAGAACTCCACCAAGAAGAACGACGTCCAGATCTCGGGCGACGATACCCGCGAGGGGCTGACGGCCATCGTGTCGGTGCGGATTCCCAATCCCCAGTTCGAAGGGCAGACCAAGATGAAGCTGGGGAACAGCGAGGTTCAGGGCATCGTGAACTCGCTGGTGTACGACGGCCTGGTGACGTATTTCGAAGAGAACCCGACCGTCGCCAACCGCATCATCCAGAAGAGCGTGGAGGCGGCCCGCGCCCGCGAGGCGGCGCGCAAGGCCCGCGACCTCGTGCGGCGCAAGGGCGCGCTGGAGAGCAACTCCCTTACGGGGAAGCTGGCCGACTGCTCGGAGAAGGATCCGCGGCTG
>CAYVOE010000266.1:0-7238 GCA_964452795.1 uncultured Nitrospiraceae bacterium | reverse complement strand
GAAGAAGGTCAGGAACAGTATGAGGAACAGGAGGGCGCGCCAGGCAAAGGCCCCGAACCGTACCCACAGGCGGGCGGCCCGGGTGGGTTCGGCGACGTCTGCGGCGATGATTTCGGTGGATGCGGTCATGTCCGGCGTTCTCCGGGGTCGTACTGTTCGGTTCGGTCCACCCGGTTCAGGGTCACGGTGAAGACCAGCAGGAACACGAGCATGGCGAGGCCGATGGCGCAGGCATAGCCCATCTGCTGGTAGGTGAACCCGCTCAGGTACATGTGGAGCCCGGGCACCATGGTCTCGTATCCGGGTCCTCCGTCCAGGGTCAGAATGTAGATGGATTCGAATCCGTTCACCACGCCGATGACCGTCACCACCACGAGCAGCTTGACCTGCTGCAGGATCAAAGGGATGTGGATGCGGAACACCCGACCCAGGGCGCCCAGGCCGTCGAGCTGGGCCGCCTCGAGTACGCTCCCGGGGATGTTGGCGAGGCCGGCGTAGTAGATCAGCACGTGGAACCCGTGGGCGAAGGGAAATCCTACGAAGGCGATGGCCCAAAGGGCGGTTTTCGGGTGAGAGAGCCATCCGTAGACCCAGTCGTGGAGTCCCAGGGCGGTGAGGAGTTCCGTGAGGATCCCGGCGTCGGAGTATACGTACTTCCACAGCATGAAGACCACCACGCCCGGCACCACCATGGGCAGGACCACGGCGACGCGGCACAGGTAGTTCCAGCGCTCCGATTTCAGGTGGAAGATCATCTCGGCCACGAGGAACGGGACGGTCATGCTGACGATGAAGACGAACAGGCCGAGACGGCTCAGGTTGCTCAGGCTCTTGAGGAAGACCTCGTCCGTGGCCATGCGGCGGAAGTTGTCGAGGCCGATCCACACGCTGTCGCCGCCGATCTCCCATTCCGTGAAGGCATGGTACACCGCGCTGGCGGCGGGGATGTAGTTGAACGTGACCAGGAACCCCAACGGGAGCAGGAGGAGTCCGTAGATCAGGGCCAGGGGCGGGCGGTCGGGCCCTCCGCGGCCGCGGCGTCGGCTATTCGATGGGCTCGAGTTCACGGACGAGTCGCGCCTCCCTTTCCTTCCAGACCTTTTCCATGGCGTCGAAGTCCCATGCGACGTCGTTTCGATGGCTCTCGACCCATCCGGCGAAGTTGTCCTCGAGCATGGCCAGGAAGCCGTCGAGATCGACGCCGTCGTTGAGGTAATAATCGAGCATTCGCCGGAAGTATTTCTTGTATTCGCCGTCGAAAGAGTCGAGCCACTTGATGGCGCAGTAACGCCGCTGGAAGATCTCGTTGAAGGGAGCGAGGCGCGGGTCCATTTTCGCCCCCTTGATGTTAGGGATGTACACCAGAGACTCTTCGGCCAGGCGCTCGATGTTCTTCGGGGCGCAGAGATACATCAGGAAATCGACGCATTCCTCGACGCAATCGTTGAGCACAGCGCTGTTGGTCACGTGTAGCTGGACCGCGGCGCCGCCGATGACCGTGGCGGGCGTGCCGGAGGCGTAGGGACTGGTCTCGCGGGTGAGGGTGGGGATGTACGCCACGCCCCATTCAAAGTCCACATAGGGATCCATGGCCATGCGGCGAATGAACCAGGAGCCGTTCCACAGCAGGGCCAGCCGGCCGGTGAGGAAGAGGCGGTCGGGGTCGGTGTTCTTCTGTTCTTTCGCCCAGTATTGGCGCCAGTCGCGCAGGATCCGGAACTGCTCGCGCCAGCGGGGATCGCGCCGGGTGAAGAACCCTTTGGTGAAGAGGAATCCGGCCTCCTGCGGATCGAGGTAGTGGCTCATGTAGGCCGCGGCGTCCGCCCGGGTCGGAATCACGTCCATGTCCGGCAGGATGTCGTGATAGAGCATCTCGAAGATGATGTCCTGCCCCCAGTCGGAAGCGAGGTTCATGACCGCCGTCATGGGGATTTTGTCGATCTTTTCGATCTTTTCAAAGGCGGCGTACATTTCCTCCCAGGTCTCGGGGACCTTCTCGACGCCCGCCCGCTCCAGGAGGTCCTTGTTGTAGAACATGCCCGTCTCGACGATGTCGATGGAGATGCAGTAGAGCTTGCCGTCGGGGGCGCGCTTGGCTCCCACCAGGGCCTGGTTGGCGAAGGTGTCGAGCCAGCGGGGATTGCCTTCCGCGTAGGGCGTCGGCCGTTCGAGGTACTCGTCGAGGGGCACGTACCAGCCCTTGTCGACGTCCTGCCAGGCGATCTCGGCGTTCTGGTTGATTATCTCGGGGGCGATGCCGCCCAGGAGCTGGGTCTTGAGCCACTCGCCTTCGCCGCTTCCGGTGTTGATCAATTGCTGGAATCGGATGCGCCGTCCCGGGTGGCGTTCTTCCCACTCCCGGGCGATGTCGAGGGCCACCTTGTTGCGATCGCCGATCCCCTGGGGGATGGTGCCCGGGGTGTACACGTTCAGATCGATGCGGATGGCATTGTCGTTCGTATTGGTGGTATCGGCCTGGCTTTCCGCCGCCGTTTCCCCGGAGCATGCCGCGAATACCCCGCAACACGCGACGAGCAAGAATGTAAATAGGCGGATTCCCATGGTAAGCCGCCCTGCGCTCCTCTCCAGCGATTTGACGGAATTTCCCCATGAATCCCGTACAAGGTCCTGATACAGTACGCGAATCGTGCCCGCGGGCGCAAGCGGATCGCTCGAAATTCCGATGAAGCGGTTCGGGCGCATTACCCGGGAAAAGGGTCGCGTGGGTTTCGCCGCCCGGGAATATAAAAGAAGAATACCCGGCCGGAACGGCCCGTTCACTTGCGAAGTACCGGGCCGGGCGCTATCATCAGGCGTCGCTTCGGCATCAGGGGTAGCTGCGTGGGTGAATTCCGCAACGCGATAAAGAGCATCATCGCCAACGTCGAGAAAGTGGTCTACGGCAAGACGTCCGTAATCAAGACCGCTTTGGCGGCCTTCATGGCGGGGGGCCACGTGTTGCTCGAGGATGTGCCCGGGGTGGCGAAGACGGTGATGGTGCGGGCGCTGGCGATCTCGAGCGGATGCAGCTTCAACCGCATACAGTGCACGCCCGATCTCCTGCCGACGGACGTCAGCGGCGTATCGATCTATAATCAGAAGACCCAGCAGTTCGAGTTCCGCCAGGGCCCGATCTTCGCCCAGGTGGTGCTCGCCGACGAGATCAACCGGGCCACGCCTCGGACCCAGTCCGCGTTGCTCGAGGCGATGGCCGAAGGACAGGTGTCGGTCGACGGACGAACCCATCGGCTGACCCCGCCGTTCATCGTGTTCGCCACGCAGAACCCGGTCGAGCACGAGGGCACGTTTCCGCTGCCCGAGGCCCAGCTCGACCGCTTCATGCTGCGCCTGTCGCTGGGGTATCCCAGCCCGATGGCGGAGGCGGAGATGCTCGAGCGGGTGCGGGCGGGCAATCCGCTGGAGTCGCTGGGTCCGGTGTCGGACGCGGCCACGATCCTGCGGATGCAGGCCTCGGTGCGGGAGATCTACATCCACGACAAGATTCGAGAGTACATTCTGCGCCTGGTGGGGCGGACCCGCGACTCGACCCATCTGACCCTGGGAGGCAGCCCGCGGGCGTCGATCGCCCTGTTTCGGGCCGCCCAGGCCTATGCGGCCGTGGAAGGGCGCAGCTACGTGATTCCCGACGACGTGAAACACCTGGCCCATCCGGTGCTGGAACACCGGCTCATCCTGAATCCGGAGAGCCGCCTGCGTCGGGTGACCACCCACAGTGTATTGCGTGATATAATTGCAGAGGTACCGGTCCCGGCAGTCAATCTCAGATTGAGGAGCGGATAGAGGCGGACCCCTTCTCGGGGCGGAGGCCGCCGGGGCATCCGAAGCCCCGTTGCGACCCAACGGCAGGGGATGACCCCGGCAAGGCAGAAGCGAGAGATGAGAATTTTCTGGAGAAAAGGCACCAACGGCAACCAGAAACAGGAACCGCGAGAGGAATACGGCGAGGGCAACGTCTCGACGCTCCAGTCCACGCTCGAATTGACCCACGTGGGTCCCTACGAGATCATCGCTCCCATCGGCTCCGGCGGTATGGGCACGGTGTACAAGGCCATCGACCGTCAGCGGGACCACACCGTCGCGATCAAGGTGCTGGACCGCCGCTACGACCTGGACCGGAAGCGCCGCAAGCGCGACTATCTGGGCCGGGAAATCCTGATTGCCGCTCGATTGAATCACGAAAACATCATCAAGATGCACAATCAGATCATCGAGCAGGAGGACTCGGAAGGCAACATTCGGCGCTGCCTCGTGATGGAGTACATCGACGGGCACAACCTGCGCAAGCACATCGTCGAGCGCGACCTCACGGTGCCCCAGATGATCAGCCTGGCCATCCGGCTGTGCCACGGCCTCGACTTCCTCCATCAGAACGGGATCGTGCACCGCGACGTGAAGCCGGAGAACTTCCTGTTCTCCCGCGACATGAAGCAGGTCAAGATCGTGGACTTCGGCCTGTCCAAGTCGGGCGCGAGCTGGCGCACGCGATGGATGAAAGAAGGGGGCGGGACGCGCCGGTACATGTCGCCGGAACAGCTCTCGAAGAAACACCTGGACGCCCGGTCCGATATCTTCTCCTTCGGCATCACCCTCTACGAGTTGTTCACGGGCCGACACCCTTGTCCCGGCCCGGACACCACCGAGATCCAGCGCCAGATTCGGAGCAGCCGTTTCCGTTTCGAACCGCCGTCGAAGTATAATCCCGAAATACCGCCTCAACTGGACCGCATCATCCTGAAGGCCCTCCGGCGGAAGCCGGAACAGCGGTATCAGTCGCTGACGGAACTGTTGCTTGACCTGACGCGCATAGCTGAGTCCCGCATCTGAGGAGCCTTCGGCGCTCGGCCTCTCACTGCCCCGCAGGCGGGGCGGGAGCGGGCGGCTGTGCTTTTTCCTTCGTGAACCAGACGGATTATCGGAAATCATGGGCGATAACAACCGAAAACGACCATTGTTGAGAGTTGTTATGGCTACGGGAGTCGTGGCGCTCCTGGCCTGGGGCGCCCTGCGCGGTTGGGACGGACTGGGCGGCGACCGCGGTAACGGCACCGCCGAGGCCCGCGCGGCCACGGTGGTCGATCGGGCCGAAGAGCTGCTCGAGGCCGGCCGCATCGAAGAGGCCGTGTCCCTGCTGACCCCCGTGGTGCGCCCGCCCGTGAGCCCCGCCGTGGGGCCGCCGGCCCTCCTGACCCTGGCCCGGGCCGAGCAAATGGCCGGCCGAACGGACGCCGCCCTGGCGCACCTCAAACGGGCCGTGGAAGAGTTCCCGCGCAGTCCGGTCCAGCCGCGGGCCGCCGTGGCCTGGGGCAAGCTTCTCGAGGAGACGGGCCGCGTCGACGAGGCGCGGGCGCTGTACGAGCGCGTTCGGCAGGAGGCCCCGCCGGGGGTACGCGCCCCGGCCATCGCGGGGCTGGGTCGTCTGGCCGAACGCGAGGGCGATCTGCTGGTGGCCCGAGACCTGTACCGAGCCGCCGTGGCCGACGCCCGATGGGACAGCCCCGAGTGGCGCGAGGCCGTCGACGAACTGGGCAAGGCCAACGTCGCCCTCATCTTCTCCAACCGGCCCACCCCCGAAAGCGCCACCTATTCCGTGGAGAAGGGGGACAACCTGACCTCGATCAGCTACAAGCTGAACATCACCCAGGGCCTGCTCACCCGGGCCAACGGCATCGACGAGACGACACCGCTCGACGTGGGGCAGCTTCTCAAGTATACGCCCAAGGATTTCCGGATCGTCGTGGACCGGTCCCGGTGCCGGCTGTACCTCTGCGACACCGACGGTGTGTTCAAGCTTTACCCGGCCGGCTTGCGAATGGAAGAGCGGGAAACGCCCCTCGGATCCTTCACCATTGGGAACAAGGAGAAGGGCTCCATCCCCGACCGGTTCGGCGATGAAGACTACACCCGTTGGATGCCCCTAATGCCGACGCGGGAGGGTCTGCCGCGAAACCTGGGCATACACGACGCCCGCGATCTCGACTCCGTGGGGCAGTACACCGCCCGGGGCAGCATCGCGCTCCGGCCCGCCGACGTGGAGGAGCTCTTCGATCTGGTGGTTCGGGGAACTCCGGTCGATATAGTGGAGGAATATGGGCCGGAGACACGGTCCTGACTCCGACCGCGCCGCTTCGTCGCACGACGGAAGAGCGCGTCAGGATGCCAGGAAGTCTTCAACCGAGGGAGCGGCGATCCGTGGCGGATGATTCGTGTGGGGCGTTCCGCGTACGGTCGGTCCATAGTCGGATGCCGGCGCCCCGCCGCGGGTTGCCGTACCGGATCAAGCCAAGAGGGGTTCATGCCACGGTGCCGAGCGGCGCCGAGATGCCTTGAGGGTAGGGAGTGAGAGACCATGGGTGACATGGAAGTCCGGGGGACCTCGGGAAGAGTGATCGAGCGGGGAGATTCCATCGACCGGCTGGTGCCGGTGGGCGATCCGGAGGTCTGGGGGTTGCTGGTCGCCGAGGCGCTGCACCGGGCTTCGGGCGAAGGCGCGGAGGCATTGCTGCTGCTCGACCGTGCCACGGTCCGCCACATCGACGAATCGAGCTTCCCGCCGCCCGGCATCGCCCACACGGTGCTCTTCGGCCCGGGCGGCAACGACGACCTGCCCGACGCCGCTTCGGTGACCGTGAACCCCAAGCCGCTGGGCTACGACCATTTTCTCGTGCTGCTTTCGCCGCGGGCGGCCTTCGCCATGGTGGGCCGCCCCGACCCCTCGATGGGGAACGCGGTCCCGTACGGCGGCTGGACGGTGGTCCGTTCGGAAGTGGAGCGTGTGGCGCGGGAGATTTTCGCGCAGGCGGGCGTCACGGGTGAGCAGACTCTGCCCGGACCGGGCACGCTCGAGAGCGATGTGGCCTTCGCGACGCGCCTGATGGCGTACCACGCCGAGTTGCTCGGATCGAGCCGCCCGGGCATGGGGGTCAACAAGGACGACCTCTTCTCTGTGCTCGACATCTTGAAGGCCATATCCGCCAAGCGGCGCGCCCACGACATCCTCTTTGTGTTCGTCGAGCAGATCGCGCAGGTGATCAAGCTCGATCGCTGCTCCATCGTCCGGGTGTGGGGCGGGGAACAGAAGGGGCATGTCCTGGCGTCTCACGAAGACTCCCGGGTTCGGGACCTGGTGATCTCGCTGGAGAAGTATCCCGAGCTGCGCCTGGCCATGGAGACCCGCGAACGGGTGGTTATTGCCGACACCGCCCACGACCCCATCACCC
>CAYVOE010000265.1:1386-7243 GCA_964452795.1 uncultured Nitrospiraceae bacterium | reverse complement strand
GCCCCCGCCACCCTGGGTGAAGGACCATCACCCCTGTCTTTTCCCCGAAGGGGATATATACGTATACACTCAGGTCAACCATTGGATGGGACCGTTGCGACGTGGATATCCGCCTCACCCGTCGCAGGACTACGAGGACTGCGCAGAACGAGGTCCTCGCGACGACCCCACCCGTCATTGCGAGGAGCGGACCGTTGTGGGGGTTCAGTAGAACGGAGGAACAGCCTTTGGTTGCACCCCTGCTCTCGATATGTACCCACGCATAAGCGACGCGGCAATCTCACCTGAGCCAGCCATCTCTGCGCGCGAAGTCATCGTCCAACCATAGGTAAAGATTGCCGCGTCGCTCTGTCTGGGCGGTCAGAGACGGTATGGGTGGGTGCGGCGTACACCCGCCTCCCGTAAGCACTTTCACACCAGCCCGCTCCTCGCAATGACGGGAGAGGGACGGCTCATGAGCAGTCCAGCGCAGGCCTCGTCGTCTTGTGGTGGGTAGGGCAAACGGGATGTACGGGGAATGGCCGAGGAGTGCGTCCCTTGCTCTGTGTGCAGCAGTTGGGCGGTTGCGTGGGGGCCGGGGGTTGGTACAAACTGGGGAAAACAAGGGAACGGGCCTGGGGTGTGTTGTTTGTGGGACGTGTGAGGTCGGTGGTAAGACTGTTGGGGTTGGTGGGGGTGTTACAGGGCGCGGTTCTCTAGGAGGGGCGAGGATGATCGACAATCGGGCGCTGTTGCAGGAGCTTTTTGACTGCGGGAAGATCCGGCTCCAGCGGGATTCGTTCCTCGACACGGAGCCTCCGGCAATCCATCCGCTCGACCCGGAGCGGATGGAGGGGATGCTGTGGGGGCTGGCCATCGGCGACTCGCTGGGCAACACGAGCGAGTCCCGACCGCCGCGATGCCGGCGGAAGAAGTACGGCGAGATACGGGACTACCTGTCCACCAAGCACGCAGAGGGGCGTTGCGTGGGTGTGCCGTCGGACGACACCCAGATGGCGTTCCGGACCATCGAACAGCTCCTCGAGGACGACGGCCTGGTGCCGGACCATCTGGCGCAGTGGTTCTGTCGGAAGCCCATCTTCGGCATAGGCAAGTCGGTGCGGACCTTCATCGAGTGCTACGAAGGAGGCCTGCCCTGGGACGAAGCGGGCGTGCAGTCCGCGGGCAACGGCGCCCTCATGCGGATCGCTCCCATCCTGTTGCCCCACCTGCGCCGGCCGAGTCCGGCGCTGTGGGCCGACGTCGCCCTGGCGGCGATGATCACCCACAATGACCCCGGCTCCACGGCCGCCTGCGTCGCCTACATCCATCTTCTGTGGCAGGTCCTGGGCATGACCGCGCCTCCGCCGAGGGGGTGGTGGCTGGAGACCTTCTGCCGCGTCGCCGGCAGGCTGGAAGGCCAGGACACGCGGTACGAGAACCGGGGCCAAAGCGCCTACCCGCATAAAGGCCCCCTGTGGGCCTTCGCGGAAAAGGTGGTGCGGGATGCCCTCGCACGGGAATTGAGTGTGGAGGAAGCGTGCGATGCCTGGTACTCGGGGGCGTACGTCCTCGAGACGGTGCCCTGCGTGCTCTACATTCTCGAGGTCTGGGGCCACGATCCGGAAGAAGCCATCGTGCGGGCCGTGAACGACACGTGGGACAACGACACGGTGGCGGCGATTGTGGGTGCGGCCGTGGGCGCCCTCCACGGCGTGTCCGCCCTGCCTCAGCGCTGGCGCGACGGTCTCCTTGGCCGCACGGGCGTGGACGACGACGGGCGGATACAGTCCCTCATCGCGCGGGCCCGAGCAACCTGGCTGGAGGGGTAGACGTCTACCCGGCCAGCTCGCGCAGGGTCTCGAGGGCCTGGTCGTACTCCGGATGCTGGGAGACTTCGGGGACGTACTCGACGTAGCGCAGCGTCCCGTCGGCGTCCACCACAAAGAGGGCCCGCTGCTCGAGGCGCAGTTCCTTGATGTAGGTGCCGTAGGCCTTGCCGAAGGACATGTCCTGGTGGTCCGACAGCATCACCATGTTGTCGACGCCCGCCGCTCCGCACCACCGCTTCTGCGCGAAGGGCAGGTCGGCGCTGACGGTGATACCCTGGACGCGATCGCCCATCTTGCCCAGTTCCTCGCTGAACCGTCGGGTCTGGATGTCGCAGATGCTTGTGTCCACCGACGGCACCACGCTGATGAGCCGCACCTTGCCGGCGCTGTCCTGGAGCGACACGGGCGACAGGTCGATCCCCGGCAACTGGAAGTCCGGGGCCGGTTCGCCCGGCTTGAGCCGCGGCCCCACTACCGTGAGCGGCGTGCCCTTGAAGGTCACATCTCCTTCGCGTTCGATCATGGCGGTACCTTTCCTTCCGGCGCTTGTTTCGTTGACGCGGTCATTATCGCCCACGGCGCGGGGCGAATGAAAGCGGGCGCGGCCTATGCCAGCCGGGTGAGCTCCGGGACCCGCGCCCAGGCGGCCGCAAGGATCTCGAAGGCCTCTTCGAGATCCTCTTCCTCGATCAGCAGGGGCGGGCTGACCCGGAGCACCTTGCCCGCCAGCGGTCCGAGGAAATGAACGCCCCGGTCGCCCGTGCCGTAGTAGGCCTCGAGCACGCAGCGGCGGGCCGTCTCGTCGTCGGTCGTCTCGATGCCGTACACCAGCCCCTCGCCGCGCACGTCCGTTATGAACGGGAAAGAGGCCTTCAGCCGGTCGAGGTGCTCGCGCAGGGGCCCGGCCATGGCGCGGGCGTGGGCGACCACCCCTTCGGTCTCGAAGACGTCGAGCGTGGCGCATACGGCGGCGCAGGCCCGGGGATTGCCGCTGAAGGTGTCGGACCCTTCCCCGTATTCCAGGGAGTCGATGAGGTCTGCCCGGCCCACCACGGCCGCGGCCGGTTCTCCATTGGCCATGCCCTTGCCCAGCACCACGAGGTCGGGCGTGACGCCGTAGGCCTGGTAGGCGTACATGTGGCCCGTGCGGCCGTGACAGGCCTGGACCTCGTCGAAGATGAACGCCACGTCGTGGGCCTGGCACCATTCCTGAAGCAGGCGGTGATATTCCTTCGGAGGATGGTACGAGCCTTTGGCGCCCAGGTAGGGCTCGGTGATCAGGAGGGCGATTCGGTCTTCGTGCTCCGCCGCCAGCCGGTCCAGCTCGTCCCGATAGAAGGACTCGGGCCGGTCGTCTCCCAGCGGAAAGGAAATGAACCGCACGTTCGGATTGGCGCTGGTCTCGCCCGTCACGTCTCCCGCCAGGCCCTTCTTCCCGTGGAAACCGCCCCGCGTGGCCACCATCAGGGGCCGATCCGGTCGGCTGTGCAGGGCGCACCACATGGCTTTCTGGACGCCTTCGGACCCGCTCGCGGCCCATAACACCTTATCGGCCTTGGGGTTATCGGACATGGAGGCCCGCAGCCGTTCGCTCGCCTCAACCTCGATGGAAGTGACCAGGTTGTAGGCGTTGCGGGGCAGATCGGCACAGTAGCGGCGGTACAGCTCCTCGAACCGGGGATGGTTGTGGCCGAGGTTGGCCACCAGCACGCCCGCGGCGAAGTCGATGAGCTCGCGGCCGTCCACCGTCCACAGGCGACACCCCTCGGCGCGCGCCACCACCGCCTGCGATGGCGTATAGGTCCGCTGGCCCGCGCCCGTGACGGCGCTCAGCCGCCGTCGCAGCTCGTTTCCCCGGGGTTCATTGGGGTGGTCGATGTAATGAGGCATCGGCGGTACCCTCCCTTCCATTCCGGCATTATAGCGAAGGGCACGGTCCCGCCGCGAAGGACGGTCAGATGTAGTACATGTTGGCCTTGGCGGCGCGGTCCACGATGTCGCGCACGGTGATGGACCGCAGTTCCCGTTCGATGCCTTCCGCCGCCTCCCGCCAGATGGGCCGCAGATCGCTGCCGCCCGCGTCGTCCACGGGCAGGGGATCGAGCACCGGTCCGTCGATGGCCTGGACGATGTCGAGGAGCGTGATCTCGTCGGGCGACTGGGCCAGGAGATACCCGCCCTGGGCCCCGCGCACGCTTCGGACGAGCCCGGCCCGCTTGAGCTGCAGCAGGATGTGGACCAGGTACTTCTCGGGTATGTTGCGCCGTTCGGCGATGAAGAGCGCCGTGACCGGTTCGTCGAGGTGGGCGCGCCGGGCCAGTTCGACCATGGCGCGGGCGGCGTACTCGCATCGAGAGGAGATGTTCATGGAATACGTATCAATCCTTATCCGGAAACTATTATTTCTCCGGACAAGGGGTTTGTCAATGTTCAGATTCCGAATCCGGGTGCACGGAGTTGCGGAAGCGACCGTCACGGGGCGGTCGGCACGGCCGGTTCGGTCGACGCGGTCGACGTGGGCGGTGCAGGAGGGCCGGCGACAGTAGTCGGCAGCATCTGCGGCCCGGGCAGGGCTCCGGGCGGGGTCGATCCGGGTCCGGGAGGACGACCTCCGCCCGGCCGTACCATACCGGGTGGAGCCGGGGGCCAGCGATTGTCGCGGTACCCCATGCCGGGCCCCATCATGGGGTTGGGCCCCAGGAACCCGCCGCGGGGTCCCAGGAAGCTCCGGCGGAGCTCGTCGTACTGGAGCTGCTGTTCCGGCGTGAGGACCTCGCGGATCTGTTCGTGCATGGCGCGACGCTGCGCCCGCCGCGCTTCGATTCGCGCCCGGTAGTCCTCTCCGGACAGGATCGGGTCCGGCCCGTTCTCCTGGCTCTGGGCGAAGAAGATCTCGGCGATCTGCTTGGTCTGCTCGTTGGAAAGGCCCAGCCGTTCCTGCAGTTCCCGGGCCCGGTCCAGGGTCATGATTTCCTGGAGCGGCTCCTGGGTGGCGGCCAGTTCGGCCGACTCCGGCTCCGGTTCGACTTGCTCGAGACCGAGATAGGTGACATATCCAATGAAAAGCACCAGGTAGAACACGCTGATCCCTGCGACCAGAAACTTCACCCGCTCCATCGTGATCCACTTCATAGGTCGTGCCTTTCGGTTATTCCTGCCGATTGATGGGTAACCGCGGATACAGGACCGCGGTCAGGGGGCAGGGGGGAAACCCGGATGCGTATCCCGTACCGCAGATATGATATACTTTTTCCTCCGCGCTGTCCCTTGGATCGGCGATTTTCGTATTCGGAGACCCGGATACGGCCGGGAGGATACCGTCCGACGGGGGCCGCGCTAACCATATTTTCAGGAAAAGGATCGCGGATGACCACGGAAGCAACGGCTTCGTTCAAGACGGCCGAGCCGATGGCCGACAAGGCGCCTTTCTGTCTTACGCCCGACACCATGGCCACCATCGTGATCTTCGGCGCCACCGGCGACCTTACGGAGCGCAAGCTCCTGCCGGCGTTATACAACTTGTGGGCTGCGGAACTGCTGCCGCAGCGTTTCGCCGTCGTAGGAGTGGCGCGCCGGCCGAAGACCGACAACGAGTGGCGCGAAGAGATGTGCGAGGCCCTCAAGAAGCACTCGCGCACGGGCCACGGCGACGACGACGGGTGCCGTCCCTTTATTTCGAACCTCTATTATCATCAGCTCGACTTCGCCAAGGAAGACGATTTCACGGGCCTGGGCGCGCGCCTGAGCGAGGTCGAGGAGAAGGTGGGAACTTCTCCCAACCGCCTGTATTACCTGGCCACCCTGCCGGAGCTGTTCGCCCCCGTGGCGGACAAGCTGGGCCGGGCGGGGTTGATCTACGGCGCCGGCGACGAACACTGGAGCCGGGTGGTCGTGGAAAAGCCCTTCGGCCACGATCTGAGCTCGGCCATACGGCTCAACGAGCGGCTGCGCTCCGTCCTCGACGAGTCTCAGATCTATCGCATCGACCATTATCTCGGCAAAGAGACCGTGCAAAACATCTTCTCATACCGCTGCGGCAACGCCAT
>CAYVOE010000265.1:0-1376 GCA_964452795.1 uncultured Nitrospiraceae bacterium | reverse complement strand
CGTCCAGATCACCGTGGCCGAGACGGGCGACGTGGGCGGCCGGGGCGAGTTCTACGACCAGACGGGCGCCCTGCGCGACGTGGTGCAGAACCACTGCCTCCAGCTCATGTGCCACGTGGCCATGGAGCCCCCCGCGTCGTTCACTCCCGACGCGGTGCGCGACGTAAAGCTCAAGGTGCTCGAGTCGGTGGTGCTGCCCGAGGAGGACGTGCGCCTCTGGACCGCCCGCGGCCAGTATACGGGCGGCCGCGACAAGAAGGGCTACCTCCAGGAAGAGGGCGTGGCCGACGACTCGACCACCGAGACCTTCGTGGCCCTGCGTCTCCACATCGACAACTGGCGCTGGGCCGGCGTGCCCTTCTTCATTCGCACGGGCAAGCGGCTCAAGGCCCGTGTCACGGAGATCGCCGTCCGGTTCAAGCAGCCGCCCACGGACCTTTTCAAGAAGCTGGCCATTCCCCTGCCGGCGGCCAACGTGCTGGTGTTTCGCATCCAGCCCAACGAGGCCATTTTGCTCTCGTTCAACGCCAAGCCGCCCGGCATGAGCTTCCGCATTCAGCCCGTCGACCTCGACTTCCACTACGGCCAGGTGTTTTCCGAGGAGATACCCGAGGCCTACGAGCGCCTCCTGCTGGACGCGCTCCGCGGCGACACCACCCTCTTCACCCGGGCCGACGAGGTCGAACAGGCCTGGCGCATCGTCACGGAAGTCATGGACCGATGGCACGGCGACCAACTGCCTCAACCCTATCGGCCCTTCTCCTGGGGGCCCGAAGCGGCCGATCGGCTCTTCGAGAGCTTCCCCGGGTGCCACGGCGGATGGCGCAAACCGGACGGTGTGTCATGAGGACGGTTCACGTGCATGAAGATCCCGCGCAGGAGCTGGCGGTGCGCGTGGCGGAGGTACTGGCCTCGGGAAGCCCGACGTCCGTCGCCCTTTCCGGGGGATCCACGCCCCGGCGCCTGTACCGCCTTCTGGCCACCGAGTACCGAGACCGCATTCCCTGGGATCGGGTGTCCTTGTTCCAGGTGGATGAACGTTGGGTCGAGCCCGACGACCCGGACTCGAACTGGCGCATGATCCGGGAAGAGCTCGTGGACCGCGTGCCCGGGGTGACCGCCCATCCGGTCCCCCATCGGGATCCGCGCGCCGCCGAACAGTACGAGGAGACCCTCCGGTCCGTCTTGCCTCGAAACGACGCGGGAATCCCCGTTTTCGACCTCGTGCTGCTCGGCATGGGGGCCGACGGGCACACGGCGTCCCTGTTCCCCGGCACCGCCGCCCTCGAGGAGCGGGACCGCCTCGTGGTGGTGAACGAGGTGCCGCAACTGGATACGCGCCGCATCACCCTCACCTACCCGGTCATCGAGGCCGC
>CAYVOE010000264.1:0-7267 GCA_964452795.1 uncultured Nitrospiraceae bacterium | reverse complement strand
TAAACGACCGCTGCGCGGATTGCGCGCAACCGGCTCATGAGCCATCTCCCTCCCCGCCACACGACGACGAGGACTGCGCCAGACGGGCTCCTCGCATTGACAAGACCCGTCATTGCGAGGAGCGGCCCTCCGTGGAAATCCATGCGGGAGGAGAGGTTACGCCGCGTTGGCCCACGCAGTCCTTGGGCGCCCCGGTAGAGCGACGCGGCAATCTTTACCTATGGGATGACGATGATTTCGCGGACAGGGATCATCGGCTCATGTGAGATTGCCGCGTCGCTCCTAGATGGGTACACATTGAAGGCATATGGTGCGCCCGTGGACTACTCCTTCGTACGACTATACTCGAACACGTGATCGCTCCTCGCAATGACGGGGTAGTCGTTGCTCGAGAGCGGGTCGAGCGCAGTCCTCGACGGCCTACGATGGGCAGGCCGTTACGCCTTGGGGTGCGGGCCTCGCGCCGCGCGCCGTGCCTCCTCACGCCTCCTCGACCACCCGGAACCCCATGAGCGACGCGAGATCCTCCATGCTTTGCATGTGGTCGCCGTAGAACACGACGCGATGGAGCAGGGTCATGGTGTCGCCCGTCAGTACGCCCCCGCCCCAGTTGTGGAACATGCTCCGCGCATCCTTCACCTCGGTGACGAATTGCGTGCGGCACCCGAGGGGATCGTGCGAGACCTCCACGATCCGGCCCGTCGACGCCAGCATCGTATCGAGGTTGACGAACTTGGCGCAGGTCACGGGCTGGCCCACGCGCATCTCGACATCGAGGGCGACGCCGCGGTGGCTGTCGGTCTGGGTCCGGATCGAGAAGGGATGGCGTTCGCCGGCAGGCCCGTCCATCTTTGTCGCCGAGGTGCAGTGGAAATGGATGAGGGCGTTCCGCGCCGTGTCGAACACGGGATCGGTGATGAACCCCGCGATGCCGAAGGCATAGTTGAACATGAGCATGGTGAGGGTCGAATCCATGTCGCCCTCGCAGGCGCCGACGCAACCGATGTCGTTGAGCTTGCTGAAGGCCAGGCAGCCCTTCGCGGGGTCGCCCATGCAGTTCGAGCTGGTGACGGCCTGGGCCCCGTGGGCGAGCATGAGGTCCTTGAGCGCGAGATAGAACCGGGACGCCGCGACGATCTCCTCGCGGCTAGGCTCGACCACGGCCTTAGCCGGACGGATCCAGTACTCCTCGGCTTCGGCTTCCGCGGCCGCGGGGTCGACGGCGGCAAAGGCCTCGAAGGTCTCCTCGACCGTGATGGGAATCAGTTCGGCGCCGAGCCGTTCCTTGACCTGCTCGGCGGAACAGGCGGGGGCGGTGCCCAGGGGACCGCGGATGACGAGGATGCGGGTCTGGCGCATGCGCGGGGCGACGCGCATCAGGCCGGCGATGCGGTCGATCTCGCTCCAGTCGCTCGTGGGCAGAAGGACCACCTTCTTCCCGTCCTTCTTCCACTGGGGGAAGTACATCCACCCGTGACCGCTGAAGGGCTGGGAGAACACCGCCGTGGGCAGGCCGGCGTCGACGATGCGCTGCATGGCCTCCGCCGGGGCGCCTCCGCCATGACCCGACAGGTGGAAAAGGAGCACGGCGTCGGCGTCTTTGAGCTTTTCGACGATCTCCTCGCCGCCCGCGGGCGGAACCGACTCGCCCCCCACGAACCGGACGTCGCCGAGGTTGCGCTCGATTCGGGCGAGGTGTTCCTTAAACCGGCCGATCTCTTCGGTGGGGCGGGACAGGTAAATGTCGCCCGTGCGCCCCACGAAGACATGGTGGATCCGGATGGGCGGGGGTTTGGGCCATCCCTCCGCGGCGGGTTGGGCGGCGGCGAGGTTGGCGGCAAGGCCGGGGGCCAGCAGGACTCCTCCGGCGGCGGCGCTGCATCCGAGGAACTGTCGACGGCTCACGCAATGGCTCATCTCTGCCTCCTGGGGGCCGAGGCGGAAGCCGTCGGATGGGCGGCCGCGGCGCTCCGGGATTACTCCCCTCCGGAGCGCCTCCCCACGTCCCCCGACTGTGGATTGGCGCGCTGTGGGAGACCCTTGCCACGCACTCCCCACTCGGGTTGCGGGCCTCCCGTTGCATTTCATGCTATAGGGAACGAGGCGAGAACGCAACTCGAACGGACAGGATTCGGCTCGGGAGAGACACAGGCCCAGGCCGACCGAGCCCAATTCCGGCGCGTCGCGGCAGGCCAATGTCTCCCCCGCTTCGATTCCTAGGCCACCGGAAGCTCCTGGATCGAGGGATGCTGATACGCACGGGCGGCGAACTCGGCGAGGAGCATGCGATCCTCTTCCGTGAAGGCGGTGTCGCCGGTGAAGATGGCGATGTTCTTGTCCATGTCGTCGGGGTAGGACACGCCGATGTTGTACATCGCGATGCGGGTGTCGCGCAGGGCCCAGCGAATGGCCGCGCCCGGCAGCCGGGCCACGCGCTCCGCCGGAAACTCGGGCACCATGTTCTTCGCGTTGTGGTTGTACACCCACGCCCCCAGGACCTTCATGGCGATGATGGCCATGCCCTGCTCGTGGGCCTTGGCCACCGCCGCGTCGCGCCACTGGATCTGGGCCTCCGAATGGCGCACCTGGTAGCCCTTCTGAAAATGGCCGTACTCGATGAGCATGGAGTCGTAGGCGCCGGAAGCGGCGAGCTCATACATGACGTCGAAGGCATCGTGGCCCGTGAACCCGATGTAGCGGCACAGGCCCTCGTCCCGCAGCTTCACCAGCTCCTCGTACAGCTTCATGCAGCCGTCGTAGCGCAGGCGCTCGACCGTGGGACCGTGGATCTGGAAGCAGTCGATGGCGTCCATGCCCAGGGCCTCGAGCGAGGCCTCGACGCTCTTCCGCACGTCCTCGGGCTTGCCCACCAGCACCTTCGACGCGAGGAAGACCTTGTCCCGCACGTCGCGCAGGGCCTCGCCGAAGAGCTCCTCGCTCTCGTGGTAGATCCGCGCCGTGTCGAAGTAGCGTATGCCCTTCTCGTAGGCATCGCGGATCATCCGGACCCGGTCCTCGCGGCTCGGCACCTCCGTCAGGCCGTAGTAGGGATACTCCTTCGCCATGAGCGCGGAGCCGCCGTGGCCCAGGATCGGCAGGGTCAGGCCCGTCTTGCCGAAGGGGCGCACCGGGAGCGTCCCCGTGGCCTCGATGCGCTTCACGCCCTCGGCCGCTGACGGCGCCGCAGCCTCCTGCGCCCCCGCCGCGCCCGCCAGCGTCGCCGCCGCCAGACCCGTCCTCAGAAATCCTCGCCGATCCATACCCTCGTGGTGGCCCATCGCGTCATCCCTCCCCCGATGTTGTCGTCCCTACCGCCCGACTATACCCCTCAAACGGCAACGGAGACAACCGATCCCCCATCGTCCGCCGACTCCGCAGCCGGACACCTCCCGGAATTCTCCCCGCGCCACCCCTCACACGCCCCCGCTCCCGTACGGAATACAACCGGGACCAATGGATCTTTCCGCCATCGATGTGGATAATCTACCGTTAGCGGCAGCATTCACGCGGGCCGCTTCCTGCGCGCCTGTAGCTCAGCCGGATAGAGCGACGGCCTTCTAAGCCGTGGGTCGGGCGTTCGAGTCGCCCCAGGCGCGCCATTTCGACCATTCATTCAACGCGATCCCGTGGGGCATTCTCCAGACCGCCAGGGGCGCGGCATTCGATTCCCGCAATTCCTTTTCGAGCATTTCTGGGCATTTTAACCGGCTGCGGATGCGGTCAATAAGGAGCGTGTCATGGAAAGGACCGTGGTAACCCGGACCCTCAACGGTGTGGCGGTGGACAAGCTCTACGAAACCATCGAGCAGATCAAAGCAACGCCCCACCTGGGGAGCTTCAAGTTCCGTTCGCGGAATCGGTGGGTGGAGGGCGGCCGCAATCAGTCCACCATCCTCAACATCTACGGCGCGGGGGAAGAACAGCCGGCGCGGTCCGAGCCTTTCGTGCTGGACGCGGACGAACCGGCGCTGCTTCTCGGCACCGACACGGCTCCCAATCCCGTGGAATTTCTGCTCCACGCCCTCACCGCCTGCGTGACCACGTCGCTGGTGTACCACGCCGCGGCCAAGGGGATCCGCATCGAGTCCGTGGAATCGCGCACGGAAGGCGACATCGATCTCCGGGGGTTCCTGGGCATCGACCCGACGGTGCCGCGGGGTTTCCAGGACATCCGGATCACCTTCAAGATCAAAGCGGACGTCCCCGACGAACAGCTCGAGGAACTGTGCCGCCTCGGCCCCACCTTCTCGCCCGTACACGATACCGTCACCCGCGCCGTGAACGTGAGCGTCAACCTCGACCGCACGGCCTGACACGAAGCGCGTCTCTAAACCAACCTTCCACCTGCAGCGCTTGAGCACCTACCCGCGCCGGGTCGCGTAGTCCCGATGGCCCGGCGCATGTCGTGACGGCGCCGGACTAGGAGTACCGGCGGGGGCGGGCGGCGTCGAAGGCGCGGAGGGCGCGCTCATATTCAGTGACGATGTGCGTGGCGGATTCTCCGGCCTCGATGCGGCGGCGCAGGTCGTCGGAGCCGGCGAGGGTGTCGAAGAAGGGTTTCCATTCGAGCTTGCGCGGGTGTTCCCGGTGGATGGCGGCGAGGAGCGCCACGGCGAGGCGGAAGGCGCGCAATTCGTGGGGCGCCTCGATGTGGATGCGGACCCCGCGGCATTCCTCGTCTTTGTAGACGGGGTTGGAGGCCTTGCCGGGGATGGCCCGAGGGGTGTAGCGCACGGGTTCGAGGCGGCACCCGGGTCGATCTTCGGGGGCGATGGCGTCGATGACGTCGGCGGCGTCGAGCCAGGGTGCGCCGACGACGAGGAAGGGGGTGTCGGTGCCGCGCCCTTCGTTGAGGTTGACGCCTTCGAAGAGGCAGGTGCCGACGTAGGCCAGGGCGGTCTCCCAGGTGGGGATGTTGGGCGAGGGCGGCACCCAGGGCAGGTCGCAGACGCCGAACAACTGGTCGCGGGGCCAGGCGTCGAGGGTCTTCACCACGACCTGGAGAGGCGTGCCGGCGAAGTCGCTCTCGAGGAAGTAGAGGGCCGTCTCGCCGATGGTCATGCCGTGGCGCACGGGTATGGGCGCACAGCACACGGGCGAATTGGTGTTGACCGCCATGGGGCCTTCGAGGATTTCGCCGCCCAGGGGATTGGGCCGGTCGAGGACGAGGACGGTCGTGCCGGTTTTGGCGCAGACGGCGAGGCAGTCTTTCAACGTGGCGATGTAGGTGTAATAGCGCGAACCCACGTCCTGCATGTCTACGACGAAGTAGTCGATCCCGTCCAGATCGGCGGGGTCCGGCGCCTTGCGTTCGCCGTAGAGGCTGACGACGGGGACGGGTGCGCGCTGGGGCCCGGTCACTTTCTCGCCGGCCTCGGCGTTGCCCCAGAGGCCGTGCTCGGGGCTGTAGAGGGTCCGGAGCTCGATGTCGGGGGCAAGGGCGAGGACGTCGAGGATGTGGCGGCCCTGCTGGTCCACGGCGGCCCGGTGTGTGAGGAGGGCGATGCGTTTGCCCCGCAGGGGCGCGAAGTCCTGGTAGATCAGGCGGTCGAGGCCGGTGTGGGTTGCGAAGCGGCCGGTGTAACGGCGCCGGGCCACGGAGGTGTAGAAGGTGCGGCGGAAGGTGTCGTTGTCGCGGTCCTTGCGCGACGGATGGCACGTGTTCCCGAGGAGGATGGCGTAGAGCCCGCGGTTGCGGTCCATCCAGAGGGAGGTGCCGGTCCAGCCGGTGTGCCCGAAGGCGGCGCGGGCGGGCAGGAACCCCTGGCAACTGTCGTAGCGCGGATCGCCGGTCCAGGAATCGAGGATCCAGCCGAGGCCCTGATACGGCCAGACGGGTACCTGTCCGATGCGGGTGGCTTCCTCGAGGGTTTCGCGCTTCACGAGCCGTCCGCCGAGGAGTCCGCGGCAGTAGCGGGCGAGGTCTTCGGCGGTCGAGAAGAGTCCGGCGTGGCCGCTGACGCCTCCGACGGCGTAGGCGTTCTCGTCGTGGACGGCGCCGAGCATCACCCGACCGCGCCAGGGGCAGTCCTCGGTGGCGGCGCAGTCGGCGGCCCAGTCGGCGGGGGGATTGAAGGTGGTGCGAGTCATGCCGAGGGGCGCGAAGATGCGTTTGCGGCAGAAGGCGTCGAGGGAGTCGCGCGCGGCGAGCTCGACGGCCCGTCCGAGGATGATGAAGCCGAGGTCGGAATAGCGCCGTCGGGTGCCCGGCGTCCATTCGGGCTCGAGTTCGGCGAGGCGAGCCAGCATCTCGTCGACGCTGTGGCATTCGCGGTAGTAGGGCTGGCCGGCGACGAGCCCGCTCGTATGGGTCAGGAGATGGCGCAGGGTGTACCGCCGGAACGCCGGCACGGGCACGAAATCGGAAACGGGCTGGTCGAGGTCCCACACGCCGTCGTCGCGCAGCATCAGCACCGCCGTGGTGGTCGCCACGACCTTGGTGAGGGAGGCGAGGTCGTAGACGGTGTCCGGCTCCGTCGGCCGGAGCGCCGGGACCTTCTGCCGGTATCCGGCCGCCGCGTGGAAGCGGACGCCGTCGGCATCGCCCACCAGGGCCACCGCGCCGGGCGCCCCCGACCGAGCCACCGCCGCCTCGAGCGCCGCTCGAAGGGAATCCGGAGAGAGGTTTTCCGCCGCCGTGCCCGCTGATGCTGCCATGGTTCGCTTCCTGTCGATTCCTGAGGGTTCGGTGGCCAGTCTATATTCGGTGCGACGGGATCGCAACCGCGGCATATAAAGGAGTTACAACCGCGCCCGATCCAGACGGGACGCAGCGGGGCTCACCGCACGTCGAAGGGCGAGGGGTTCCTCTGATAGAGTGCGCCACCAACGACAGGTCGGTCGATTCGGAGGAGAAAGACGATGGCGACATGGTGCGTGATTGTGGCGGGGTGCATGGTGTGGGCGGCCGGCGGGGAGGTTCCTGCAGAGCCCATCCCCCTGTGGCCGGGCGAGCCGCCGGAGGGATCGAAGGACGGCTTCGTGCCCACCTTGACGCCCTTCCTGCTCGAGGGCGAATCCCCGCGCGGGGCGGTGGTGGTGGTGCCGGGCGGCGGGTATCGCGCGCGGTCCGCGTACGGGCGAACGCCCATTGCCCGCCGGTTCAACGAAGCGGGGTTCCATGCCTTTGTCCTGGACTACCGGGTCAGCCCGAACCGCCACCCGGCCCCGCTGATGGACGCCGCCCGGGCGGTGCGCATGGTACGGGCGAACGCGGAGGAATGGCGTGTGAAGCCCGACAAGATCGCCGTGCTCGGCTTCTCCGCCG
>CAYVOE010000263.1:0-7280 GCA_964452795.1 uncultured Nitrospiraceae bacterium | reverse complement strand
CATAGGTAAAGATTGCCGCGTCGCTCTGTGTAGGCGCCCATAGACGGCATAAGCGGACCCGGCGTGACCCCTCGTCCTGTAGTCCGTTCCACGGAGGGCCGCTCCTCGCAATGACGGGTAGTGTCATTGCGAAGGAGTGGGTTGAGCGCAGTCCCCGTCGTCCTACGTCGGGTAGGCGGCACCTCACGGTCCCGACTAGTGCAGGCCTCGTTGACTTACGAGGAGTGGGTTGAGCGCAGTCCTCGTTGGCTTACGACCAGTGGGTCGCATGTCGATGCCGGAACGGTCCCGCCCAATGGTTGGTCTGCATCGCTGCATATGTACCCCCTTCGGGGAAAAGAACGAGGGGTGTCGGCGGGGACGGTGGCGTCGTTCACACATCCGACCGGCCGCGCCCATACCCTTCGGCTTGCCTCCCCTCACACCCGGGCGCGTTCACAATAGTGGGTGTGGAGTAGGCGGTGCGACCGCTCTCCCAGAGGTTGTCCCAGGAACTCGGCGTACAGCTCCTGCACGGCCGGGTTGTTGTGCGACATGCGCAGCGGCTTGCCTTCGTCTTCCTCGTAAATGGCGCGGATCCGGGCCTCGCGCACCGCGCGGGTCGTGAACCGGGGTTGGCCGCCGCCCCCGATGCAGCCGCCGGGGCAGGTCATCACCTCGACGAAATGGTAATCGGTCTCGCCGCTGCGGATGCGCTCGATCAACCAGCGCGCATTGCCCAGTCCGTGGGCCACGGCCACCTTCGCCGTCACCCCGTCGAGGAAGGACCACTCGGGCAGGGTCTTGCGGAAGGTCAGCGCGGCCTCCTTGACGCCGTCGAGTCCCACGATGGGCCCCACGTGGAGGTTTTCAAAAGGCAGCGGATCGCCCGTCACGATGGCGTGCACCGTGCGCAGCGCCGCTTCCATGACGCCGCCCGTGTTGGCGAAGATGTCGGCCGCCCCCGTCGACAGACCCAGGGGCGCGTCCATCTCCTCGTCGGGCAGGGCGGTGAAATCGATGCCCGCCTGCCGGATCATGCGCGCCAGCTCGCGCGTGGTCAGCACCACATCCACGTCCTGAACCCCGCTCGAATCCATTTCCGGGCGCTGGCACTCGTACTTCTTGGCCGTGCAGGGCATGACGGACACCACGAACATGTCCTCGGCCCGCTTCCCGATTCGCTCGGCGTAATAGGTCTTGGCCAGCGCGCCGAACATCTGTTGCGGCGACTTGCACGTCGAGATGTTGGGGAGCATGTCGGGGTAGTAGTACTCCATGAACTTCACCCAGCCCGGCGAGCAGCTCGTGAACATGGGCAGGGCCACGGGTTCGTTGTCGACCAGCGCGCTCTTCAGCCGCATCAGCAGCTCGGTCCCCTCCTCGACGATGGTGACGTCGGCGGCGAAGTTGGTGTCGAAGACGGCGTCGAAGCCCAGCCGACGCAGGGCGGCCACCATCTTGCCCGTCACCCGCGTGCCCGGCTCATAGCCGAAGCACTCGCCCAGGGCGGCGCGGATGGCCGGCGCCGTCTGGACCACCACGAACCGGGACGGGTCTTCCAGCGCGGCCCACACGTCGGCCACCTGGTCCCGCTCCACAATGGCGCCCACGGGGCACACCGCCGCGCACTGGCCGCACTGGACGCACACCACCTCATCGAGGTCGCTACAGAAGGCCGGGCCGACGACCGTGTCGAAGCCGCGGTTCTGCGGGAACAGCCCGCCCACGCCCTGTACCTCGTTGCAGACCGTGACGCAGCGGCGGCACAGCACGCACTTGGCCGTGTCGCGCACCAGTCCCGGCGTGCTGGCATCGACCCGGCGCGGACTCTTCTCCCCGACGTACCGGATCTCGCGGATGCCCAGGTCGCGGGCCAGGGCCTGCAGCTCGCAGTCCTCGCCGCGGACACACGCGACGCAGTCGCCGTCGTGGTCCGACAACATCAGCTCCACCACCCGCTTTCGCGCCTCCCGTACCCGGCGGGTGTTGGTCCGGACCGTCATGCCGTCGGTGGCCGGCGTGACGCACGACGCCGCCAGCGTCCGGGCGCCCTCGATCTCGACCATGCACACCCGGCAGGCCCCGATGGCCTGAACTTCTTCGAGGTAACACAGCGTCGGAATCCGGATCCCCGCCCGGCGCGCCGCCTCGAGCACCGACACGCCCTCCGGCACCTCCACCCGTTTGTTGTCGATCGTCAGCGTTGGCATAGGCCGCATCTCCCCATCGGCGTTTTCTGTCGTTCCGACCGGCGCCGTCGTCCCGCCCCGTCAGGCCTTGGCCCGGTAATCGCAGCGCAGGCAGCGGCGGGCCTCCCGAATGGCCACGTTCTCGGGGAATGGCAACTCGACCTCGTTGAAGTTGTTCCTCCGGCGGTTCACGGGCAGGAGCTTCATCCGGGCCCGGGGATAGTCCGCCGGATCGGCGTCGGGATCGAAGGCGGTGTCCACGTCGGGGATCCGGCGCCAGAAGGCATGGGTCTCGCCCGTGAGATACCGGTCGATGCCCACGGCCGCCCGTTCCCCGGCGCCCACGGCCTCGGCCACCGACGACGGCCCGGAAGCCGCGTCGCCCCCCGCGAAGATGCCGGGCACCGAGGTCTCCATGGTCACGGGGTCGGTCCGAATGAATCCCGCCGCCGTAAGTTCGAGGTTGAGCCCGTTTCGGACCACGCCGCCGTCGAGCCGCTGGCCGATGGCCGCGATCACCTGGTCCGCCTCCACCACGAACACGTCTTCCTCGCGCGCCTCGGGCCGGCGCCGCCCGCTCCGGTCGAATTCGCCCAGCCACACGGAGTGACACTTGACCCCCGCGCACCGGCCCTCCTCCAACACAATCTCCGCCGGCGCCACCAGGGTCCGGAGAATCACCCCCTCGTGCTCGGCCTCCTCGACCTCTTCCGGATAGGCGGGCATCTCGTCGCGGGTCCGCCGGTACAGGATCGTCACCGACTCCGCACCCAGGCGCACCGCCGTCCGGGCCGCGTCCACGGCCGCGTTGCCGCCGCCGATCACCACCACGCGCCGGCCCACGGGCACCGACCCGCGCAGGTTGTATTCGCGCAGGAACCGAATGGCTTCCGTCACGCCCGGGGCGTCCTCGCCCGGGATGCGCAGGCGGGCGCCCTCGGGCGCGCCGATGGCCAGGAAGATGGCCTCGTACCCGTCTTCCCGCAGGCTCTCGAGGGTGAAGTCGCGGCCCAGCCGCGCGTCGGTCTCGATGTCCACGCCCATGCGTTCGATCATGCGGACCTCCCGGGCCAGCTCTTCCCGAGGCAGGCGGTAAGCCGGAATGGTCTGCACCAGCATGCCCCCCGGCCGCGGCTCCGCCTCGAACACCCGAGGCCGGTAGCCCAGCCGCGCCAGGAAGTACGCGCAGGCGAGCCCCGCCGGACCGGCCCCCACGATGGCGATCCTGCGCCGCCCGTTCTCCTCGTTCTCGATCATTTCCGGAAGCTGGACCGTCACCTCCTGGTCCACCATGAACCGTTTCAGACCGCGAATGGCCACCGGAGCGTCCAACGCGCCGCGCCGGCACTTGTCCTCGCAGGTGTGGAAACACACCCGCGCACAGACCGACACGAAGGGGTTGTTCTCGCGGTGAAGCTTCAACGCGTCGGCGTAGCGCTGCTCGCCTACCAGCGAGATGAACCCCGGCACGTAGACTCCCGCGGGGCACGCGCTCATGCACGGCGCCCGCACCAGCTCCGGACACACCCCCGCCGGGCAGTGCCGGTCGCGGATGTGGGCCTCGTATTCCTCGCGGGAATGGCGCAGGGTCGACAGGACCGGGTTCGGCGCCGACTGACCCAGGCCGCACAGCGCCGTGTCCTTGATTGCCTCGCCGAGCGCGATGAGCTTCTCGATATCGCCCTCTTCTCCACGGCCCTCGCAGATCCGCGTCACGATCTCGAGCATCCGCTTGGTGCCCACGCGGCAAGGCACGCATTTCCCGCACGATTCGTCCTGGACGAAGTCGAGGAAGAACCGGGCCATGTCCACCATGCAGGTGTCCTCGTCCATGACGATGAGGCCGCCCGATCCCATAATGGCGCCCAGCTCCTGGAGCGACTCGTAGTCCACCGGCACATTCAAGTGCTCGCGCGGGATGCATCCGCCCGAGGGCCCGCCCACCTGGGCCGCCTTGAATTTTTTGTTGTTCAGGATGCCGCCGCCGATGTCGTAGACGATCTCGCCCAGGGGCGTGCCGATGGGGACTTCGACCAGGCCCGTGTGGTTCACCGCCCCCGCGAGGGCGAACACCTTGGTCCCCTTGCTCTTCTCGGTGCCCAGCGACGCGAACCATTCCGGACCCCGGAGGATGATGGGCGGGATATTGGCGTAGGTCTCGACGTTGTTCAGCAGGCTGGGCTTGTCCCACAGGCCCTTCTCCGCCGGGAAGGGCGGACGGGGGCGCGGCTCGCCCCGCTTGCCCTCGATGGACCGCATCAGGGCCGTCTCTTCCCCGCACACGAAGGCCCCGGATCCCATGCGGATCTCGAGATCGAAGCGGAATCCCGACCCCAGGATGTCGTCGCCGAGGTAGCCTCGCACCCGCGCCTGCTCGATCGCCCTCGACAGCCGTTCGACGGCCAGGGGGTACTCGGCCCGGACGTAGACGTAGCCCTGAGCCGAGCCCACGGCGTAGCCCGCAATGATCATCGCCTCGATGACGCTGTGCGGATCGCCCTCGAGCACACTGCGGTCCATGAACGCCCCCGGATCGCCTTCGTCGGCGTTGCACAGCACGTATTTCGTGCGGCCCGGCGCCCGGCGAGTGAAGCTCCACTTGAGGCCCGTGGGGAAGCCCGCGCCGCCTCGGCCCCGCAGGCCCGACCGCTTCACCGTCTCGATCACCTCGTCCGGCGTCATCTCGCCCAGGACCTTCTCCAGGGCGCGGTACCCGGCCCGGGCGATGTAGTCGTCGATGCGGCCCGGATCGATGATGCCGCAGTTGCGCAGCACCACCTTCTCCTGCATTCGGAAAAAGTCCAGGTCCTGAAGGAGCGGAACGGCTTCCCCCGTCCCCGGCGTCCGGTAGTTCAGCCGCTCCACGGGACGCCCCTCCAGCAGGTGCTCTCGAACCAGGTCGTCGGCGTCCTCCGGCTTCACTTCCTGATAGAACACCCCGTCGGGAAGGGCCACCGCCACGGGACCCGCCGCGCAGGGGCCCAGGCAGCCCGTCTCCACCACCCGGACCTGCTCCTCGAGCCCGTACTTCTTCAGCGCCTGCCGCAACGCAGCGGACACTTCGAGCGACCCCGACGCCACGCAGCCGCCCCCCGCGCACACCCGCACCTCGAACCGTACCTTGCTCATGTCGGATCCCCCCTTTACGGCCGTTGTGCCGCCGGCCGGCTTTCACCGCGATAGGACTCGAGCAGCGCCGGTATCCGGGTGGGTTTGACGCGCGGATGGACGTCGTCGTCGATCATCACGGCAGGGGCGAGGCCGCAGGCACCGAAGCAGCGGCCCACCTCGAGCGAGAAGGCGCGGTCAGCCGTGGTGCCTCCCACGTCGACCTCCAGGCGCTGCTTGAGCGCGTCCAGCACCTGCTTGCCGCCCCGCACGTAACAGGCCGTGCCGAGGCACACCCGTATCGTGTGGCGGCCGCGGGGCGCCGTCGAGAAGAAGGAGTAGAAACTGACCACCCCGGCGACCTCGCTGTAGGGTTTGTCCAGACCGAGGCTGATGCGTTTCAGAACGGGTTCGGGCAGGTGGCCGCAGAGGGCCTGAGACAGTTGCAGGACGGGGATGAGGGCGCCCGCTTTGCCGCGGTACTCCGCGACAATTTCATCTACGCGGGCAAGAAGCTCTTCTTCGCTGACTTCTTCCGAGCAGGCACAAGGAACCGCCTTCGCTTCCAACATGGCTCCTCCCTGTTGCTTGGATGATGCTACAACGTGCTTTCCCCCAAAATGCGTGATGCTCGTTCAAAAAGACTATCCCGCGTGCGTGAAGAGCCGTGCCGATACGCATCCTCGCACAACGACCCGACACGTACGCGCATTTACTATAGCAGACGGCCTCCGCGAAAAGCGAGTCGAAAAAGCAACTTTGTGCTAACAAGTATCCGGCTCCCTCGGCCGGCCCCCCGCCCCGCGCCGCGGCAGGACGCCCCCGCCTTTCCCTCGCCCGATGGCCTGGGCTACAATCGTCTCTCAAACGACTACGGATATCACCCCCGCTATATACCGGAATTCCCACAAGGAGCGACCCGTGGAAAAGCGCAAATTCGGCAATACAGACATGAACGTGAGCGTCCTGGGATTCGGCGGCGCCGAGATCGGCTATGAAGGCGCCACCCTCGAGACGGTCACGGAACTGCTCAACGGCGCCATCGACGCCGGACTCAACGTCATCGACACGGCCATCGGCTACCACGACAGCGAAAAGCTCATCGGCCAGGCCGTCGGAAACCGCCGCGGCGAGTTCTACCTCTTCACCAAGTGCGGACGGGGCGGCAGCGAAGACGCCCAGACCTGGTCCGCCGAGTCCCTTATGAAGGACATCGAGACCAGCCTGAGCGATCTGCGCACCGACCACGTCGACCTCGTCCAGATTCACTCGTGTCCCGAAGAGTTTCTGCGCAAGGGCGAGGTCATCGAAACGGTGCAGCGCATGCGCGAACGCGGCTACGCTCGTTACATCGGCTACAGCGGCGACGGGGCCGCCGCCCGCTACGCCATCGAATCGGGGGCCTTCGACGCGCTCCAGACTTCCATCAGCGTGGCGGACCAGGAAGCCATCGACCTCCTCCTCCCCGCGGCCCGCGAGCGCAACATGGGCGTCATCGCCAAGCGGCCCATCGCCAACGCCGCCTGGCGCACCGGCCGGCGCCCCGAGAGCCCTTACCACCACGAATACTACGACCGGCTGCTGAAGCTCGACTACGACTTCCTCAAGAAACCCCTCGACGAGGCCGTCGCCGTCGCCTTGCGCTTCACCCTCAGCCAGCCCGGCGTCCACACCGCCATCGTCGGCACCAAACGCCCCGGCCGCTGGCGCGAGAACGCCCGACTCCTCGAGGCCGGCCCCCTCCCCGCCGACGAGATCGACCGCATCCGCCGCCGCTGGAAGGAAGTCGCCGACGCCACCTGGGTCGGCCAGGTCTGACGCCCCCGCCCGGCGCGCCGCGTGTTTACCGAAGGGTTAGACACGTAGCGCGCCGGCCCCGCATACGACGCGTCCGTTCCGGCATCGACATCCGCCTGCGAAAATTCTCCGAAGGAGATCTATACACAACGCGTCGAACCGACCAACGAGCCGACCGGTCCGGGATTCATATCCGTCCGTGAA
>CAYVOE010000262.1:0-7311 GCA_964452795.1 uncultured Nitrospiraceae bacterium | reverse complement strand
CGTGGATGCCCGGGGCCCGCGCGAGACGGCTTTTGCGGTCGACGGCGTCGCCCTTCCGGGGCTGGAAGGATTGCCCTGGGCCGTGGAGACCGACGCCGGGCTCGTCACCCCGGCGGGCGATCGCGTCGCCTTCGAAGACGGGGAAGAGGCGGGCGAAGCGGTGCTCCGGGGCGACGGCGAGGCCTTCTCCTGGCGCCTCCGCTATTTCCTTTCGGGACCCGGCCGCATCACCAAGGAACTGGAGCTGCGGCCCAAGCGCGACGTCGTGCTCCGTCGGGTCTTCCTGTGGCGGGCGAGCGGCGGGCCCGTTCCGGAGACGGCCGGGACCTCGCTGCAGGACATCGCCGTGTTCTATCGCGAGGGCGGGCGCGGCATGTTCGCGTCCCTCGATTTCCCCTATTCGAAGAGCGTCCGTGAGGACGCCGCCGTGGGCATCGCCTACCCGCCGCACGTTTCCGTGAAGGCGGGGGAGACCTACCGGACCCACACCCTGACCCTGGGCGCCACGCGGCTCTCCGGCGAGACCCGCTACGGCCGCGACACGGGCGAGGTGGCCGCCATGGACGCCTACATCCAGGAACGCCACACGCCGCGCTTCGAGAAGCCGTTGTACGTGAGCGCCTGCATCAACAACCGCTACACCATGCTCCACCCCGGCGGCGTGTGGTACACCTATAAGGACCACCCCACCCTGGTTTCTCACCTCGACCTGCTCCGGAGCGAAATCGCCCTCATGCCCGAGCTCGGCATGGAGTACTACCAGCTCTTTCCCGGCGTCTTCGACTGGGTGCCCGACGATCCCGACCGCGAGGTGGTCCGCGAGATTTCCGACCTCGCGCGCCAGCACGGGATCCGCGTGGGCGATTATTCGGGCTGCAACAGCGTGTTCTGCGGCCACTACAACGAGTACGGCAACACCCTGGACCGGCCGGAATGGCGCATGCGCGGGACCGACGGCGGACACGGCGGGTTCTGCTTCGGCCACCCCGATTTCGTCGACTACTACACGGGCGTGGTGGTCCCCAACGCGCGCGAGTTCGACTTCGCCCTTCACTGCCTCGACTTCCTCTCCCTCGGCCCCTGCTGGGCCGACGACCACGGCCATCCCGCCGGAGAGGAGAGCGTCTACCACCAGGTCCTCGGCCTTACCCGGTTCATGGAAGCCCTCAACGCCGTCGACCCCGAGATGATGACCTGGTCGAACTCCGGGAACTGGCAGGAATTCCTCCCCAAGATTGCCTGGTGGAACCAGAACCTGTACCTGACCGACCCGTTCATCGGCACGGCCTGGCAGGGGCTCAACATGACGCGGTTGCTCGACGACGCCCGCCGCGAACAGATGGTCAGCCTCCATTACACCCATTTCCTGCCGTACCGCTTCTACACCAACTGCCAGTATTTCTTCTCCCAGAACTCGATCTCGCCCGATATCCGGAACTACCGCTACGGCGCCCTCGCCACCCTGGCGGTTACGCCCAACCTGTGCCTCGCCGAAATCCGGCCCTGGCTCGACACGCTTCCCGAACGCCAGCGAGACGAAGTCACCGCCTTCTACAAGAAGTGGACGGCCTTCGTGAAAGACAATTTCGAGCTCTGGAAAAACACCCATCACATCGGCGACAACCCCGGTCCCGGCAACGTCGAGGTCTACAGCCACGCCAAAGGGGATCGGGGATTCGTTTTCCTCGTCAACCCGACCGCCGCCGGCCGCACTCTCGAGATTCCCCTGGACGCCCGCCTGGGCTTCGACGCCACGGGCCCGTGCGAACTGGTCGAGCTCTTCCCCGAGGAGCGCCTGCTCCTGACAGCCCAGGGCCCCTACGCCGAGTACGGCTCCACGCTCCCCCTGCGCGTCGAGGCGCAGCAGGTCCGCGTCATCGAGGTACGGCGCGCCCCCGACACCGTCGCCGAGCCGCGCTTGTACGGTCTGCCCGGCACCATCACGCGGGAAGGCGACGGGTGGCAGCTCGCCACGCGGGGCATGCAGGGAACCACCCATCGCTTCGCCGTGGTGATGCCCGACGGCGCGTCGCCCATCACCGCCGCTGCCGTGCGCGAAGACATTCCGTGGCAGGCCAAGCGTCTTTTCGCTCCGACGCCCCTCGAAGTCCTCGGCGGCCGGGGGCAGGCCACCCTGTTCGAGATTACCTTCCGTCGGACCGCCCCGCCGACCGAACTGTCCGCGTGGCAGGCCCGGCCGGGCGACGAGGATTCCGGACTGGCCGCCCAATGGCAGGCCGGCTTTGAAGACGGTGCGTCCCTGCGGTTTCCGCTGTCCGAAACGGCCGCGCCTCTCGCCCGTTTCCAGGGCGCCTGCATCGAGAACGCCTTCGGCGAAATCCAGGAGACCTACATCACCCTGCGCGCCGACGGATCGCCGCGGCCCGACGTGCTGCCCGCCGTCGAGATGACGCTTGACGACGCCGAAACACCGGCGGAACTCGATTCCGCTCAGAGCGAATGGTGGCTTTCCACCCGCTTCCACCTGCCCTTCATGTACGGCTACGGCTGCGAACCTCCGCTGCAAGACCACACCTTCCTGGTGCTGCCCTTTACCGACGTCGGCGCGGTCAAGGGCGTACGCGCGTGGGTGAACGGGGAAGAAATCGAGATCCGCCAGTACCGTTATCCCCGCAACCGGGGGCTCTACACGTACTGGGGCGACCTGGTGGGCACCGCGGCGCGGGGCCTCACCGACAACACCCTGGTTCTTCACATCCGCTTCTAAGCAGACGGCGGCGCCGGCAGCGATCCCTTCGGCCACCTTCCGGGGTACGGAAGGGCCGGGGCGTCGCGTGCCTCGCCGCCCGACCCCGTTTTCCTGGACGAGCGGGACGTGGTAGTATGGGACGTTCCGGCATCTGACCCGTCCGCCTTCCTTTGGGCGGATACCGTGCGGGCAGCGCTAGATAGGGTGGATCTCCGTGAATCCAGGCGACCAGAAGCGGGAGAGGGTGCGGGCCGCCCTCGAGCATCGGGAATCCGACCGCGTTCCCATCGGCGAGTTCTTCGGCTCGAGTTTCGTGCACCACCTGCGATACGGGCCCGACGGGCGGGAGGAGTTCGAACCCTACCGCCACTGGGACCTCGACCTCGTGGTGGTGTCTCCCAATCGCGATCCCCATTGCAGCGGCATACATCTCCTCGACGACCCGCCCGACCGACCCAAAACCCGGGCCCGACCGTTCGACGGCGACTCGGCCGACTGGGACGGCTTCCCCTGGGGCCTGGCCGACGATGGCCGCCGGTACGTGGCCGCCGTGGAAGAGCAAGTCGCCCATGTGGGAGAGCGGCTCCACCTCGACATCGAGTCTTTCGTAGACCGGGTCGACGCCTACGCCGACGACTTCTGCGTGTTCGGCTGCGTATGCGACCCCTACGAGATGTTCTGGCGCCTCGTGGGCCCCGAGACCGGGTTCGTCAAGATGCTCGAAGCGCCGGACGGTGTGGCGGCCTTCGTGGACCGTCTGGGCGACGTCCTGGTGGGCGGGGTCCAGGAACAGGCGGCGGCGTCGCGGGGGAAGATCTCGGGCATCTACATCTGGGGCGACCTGGCCCACGACCGCGGTCTCCTGATGGGGCCGGAGCTGTGGCGGCGCATCTTCAAGCCCCAGATCGAGCGCCTGTGCACCGAAGCCCGCGCCTGCGGCCTGAAAGTCATCTACCACGGCGGGGGCAACCTTTCCGCCCTGTTCGAAGACTTTATCGAAGTCGGCGTCGACGCCGTCCATCCCCTCGAGGTACGGGCCGGCTTCGACGTGGTCGAGCTGAAGGAGCGTTACGGAGGGCGGCTGGCCTTCATCGGCAACGTCGACGCCCGCATCCTTGCCGGAAACGATCGCGGGGCCCTGCGGGCGGAGGTGTTGCGCAAGCTCAACGCGGCCAAGGGCGGCGGGTACATCCTGCAGTCGGACCACTCGATTCCCGAGGCCGTGTCCGAGTCGAACTACGATTATCTCATCGAGCTGGTCCGGGAACACGGCCGCTATCCCCTCGATCTCGAGGAGTTCGACACGCCGATCCCGTCGCTGGCCTCCGGATACCGTCCGTCCCTCGGCGCTTAGGCCGGGTCCGACGGCTTCCGGTCGGGCGTCCGCGTGGCCCAGGCATGGTCCAGGGGACCGTGTCCCTTCCCCAGAGACAGGCTGTGGCGGATGGCCTGGGTGACGTAGCCCTTGGCGCGGGCCACGGCTTCCTCGACCTCCAATCCTCGGGCCAGGTGGGCGGCCAGGGCGGCGGAATAGGTGCAACCCGTGCCGTGGGTGTTTTTCGTGTCGATGCGTTCCGCGCCGAAGGTCTTGAGGCGGACGCCGTCGAAGAGGTAGTCCACCGCTTCGGGTCCCTCGAGATGGCCGCCCTTGATGAGCACGTGCCGCGGGCCCATTTCGTAGATGCGCTCGGAGGCGCGGCGCAGGTCGTCCTCGTCCTGGATCCTCATATCGGCGAGGGCCTCGGCCTCGGGGATGTTGGGCGTCACCAGGTAGGCCAGGGGAAGCAGCTTCTCTTTGAGGGCGGCGCGCGCGGAGGCGCGTCGCCGCTCTTGGCCACCATCACGGGGTCCACGACCAGCTTGTCGATCCCGCTGCGGATCACGCTGATGGATACGGCGATGACGATGTCGGCGGTCGACAGCATGCCCGTCTTGGCGGCATCGACGCCGATGTCGTCGGCGCACAGGTCTATCTGCTGGGAGACGAACTCGGGCGGCAGGTTCACCACGCCGAAGACGCCCTGCGTGTTCTGGGCCGTTACCGACGTAAGGGCCGCCATGCCGTAGGCGCCGAGGGCGGCGAAGGTCTTCAGGTCGGCCTGAATGCCGGCGCCGCCGCCGCTGTCGCTTCCGGCAATGGTGAGGACGCGCGCGATATGTTCAGGCATGAACCAGGATCCCTGCCACACAGGCGGTTGTGAAGGCGGCCAGGGTGCCCGCCACGAAGCTCTTGAACCCCAGGGCCGCGATCTCGGGCCGCCGCTCGGGCACCAGCGCCGAAAGCCCCCCTACCAGAATGCCCAGGCTGCCGGGGTTGGCGAAGCCGCACAGGGCGTAGGTGGCCACGGTGACCGCCCGCGGACTCAGCCGGTTTTCGGCAATGTGGCTGCCCAGGTCTGAATACGCTATAAACTCGTTGAGCACCGTCTTTGTTCCCAGGAGCTGACCCACCAGGGCCGTGTCGCCCGGCGGCACGCCCAGCAGGAACGCCAGCGGACGGAAAACGCCGCCCATCACCCAGGTGAAGGTCCGGCCGTCGCCCAGCACCGCCTCGAAGGCCGCGTTGAGGATGAACACGATGCCGAGGAAGGCGATGAGCATGGCCCCGATCTGCAGCGCCAGCGTCAGCCCTTCCGAAGCGCCGCGCGTGGCCGCTTCCAACACGTTGCGCGTCTCGACGGGAACGTGGATGCGGGCGGTGTCGCGCGTCACCGCCTCGCTCGTCTCGGGCACCATGATCTTGGCGATGAGGATGGCCGCGGGGGCGCTCATCAGCGACGCCGTCACCAGGTGGCCCGGGTCGGCCCCGAACAAGGTGTAGACCACCATGACGCTGCCCGCGATGGTGGCCATGAAGGTGGTCATCACCACGAAGAGCTCGCTGCGGGTCATGGCGGCGAGGTATCCCCGCAGGGCGGGCATGGACTCGATGCCGAAGAACATTTGGAGGGCCGCGGCGAAGGTCTCGGCGCCGGAGGTGCGCAGGGTGTAGCGCATCACCACGGCGACGCCGTACACGATGGCCTGGATCACGCGGTAGTGGTACAGAATCCCCGCGAGAGACGAGATGAGGATCACCACCGGAAGCACCTGGAACGCCATGAGGGCGTTGAGGTCCTGGTCGGTCGCCAGGGAGCCGAACACGAACGACGCGCCCTCGAGGGTGGCGTCGCGCAGCAGCGCCACCGCCGCGCCCAGGAGAGGGAACAGCGTGTCGCGCAGGCCCGTGTTCAGCACCAGCAGGCCGATGGCGAACTGGAGCCCCAGCCCCCACGCCAGCACGCGCCACGGCACGGCGCGGCGGTTCTCCGACAGGCCCCAGGCCGCCGCGAGCATGGCGATCAATCCCAACAGGCTCATCAAGCGTAACACGGCATTCCTCCCGACCCTGCAAAGCCCTGAGCTTACCACAGCCTTCGCGAAACTGTCTCGCTTTCGTTTCGAGCGTCTTGACGGGCTACCCGGCGTCTTTTCCGCGCTGCCGTTGCCGGGCGATTTCATACAGCGCGATGGATGTGGCGCAGGCCACGTTCAGCGACGACGCGGACCCCGCCATGGGAATGCGCACGGTGCTGTGGGCCATCTCGCGGTAGGCGCGGCTCAGGCCCACGGTCTCGTTGCCCGCCAGCAGCACCGTGGGCCCTCGGAAATCGTGCTCCCACACGGCGCGATCGCCCGATTCGTCGGTGGCCACCACCTGCACGGGCCCCACGCGGCGCTCCGTCTCCTCGAGCCACTTTGACAGTTCGCCGGGTGACGGGAGGCGCACCACGGGCACCGCGAACAACGACCCCGTGGTGGCGCGGATCGTGGCGGGGTCGTACACGTCCACGGCATGGCCCGTGACGATCGCCCCGTGGACGCCGAGGGCGTCGCACGAACGAATCAGCGTGCCGAGGTTTCCCGGGCTGTGGGGCCGGTCCGCCACCACCACCAGCAGGTCTTCCGCCGCCGGGATGCGGTCCAGCCGGTCCTCGGCCATCCGCACGACGGCCAGCAGCTCGGAAGTCTCCTCCTTGAGGCTCAGCTTTTCCAAGAGGCGCACCGGCATCTCGACGTGGCGCTCAGCCGTCGAATCCCGGAGGATTTCCTTCGCCCAGCCGGAAAGGGGCTTGTCGTACGCGAAGACAAAGGCCGATATCCGCCAGTCGTGGGCCAGGGCCATCTCGATGGGCCGGACGCCCTCGAGGAAAAATTCACCCCGCTTCGACCGCTTTTCGCGGTTCCGACGCAGGGTCTCGATGATTTGAAAATCCCCGTTCTCTGAGTGGATCCGGACGTGCCGCGGCGTCGATTTCGGTTCGCCCGGGCCGGTTCCCGACTTTCTTACCATTGAGGGCGTCCTTCGTTGGCGGGATCGCCGCTTCCGTCACGACCTCGGCGGTTCGGCCGAGGGGCGTCTTTCCGCAGCGCCGCACGGGCCGCCTATGGTACATATCGGCCGCCGCGAGATCGATGCGACGGTCGTCTCGCGGCTTCGGGCATCGGGGCCGCTTTCTGCGCTGATACACGAATGCGCTACACTCCTTGCGGAGAAACGCGGGTTCCGCCGTCGCGGGATCGGCATCCACCCCACCCGTTGTAAGCCTATGAAGACTGCG
>CAYVOE010000261.1:2540-7325 GCA_964452795.1 uncultured Nitrospiraceae bacterium | reverse complement strand
TGGTTGGGCGGCGTCCAGGAAGGTTTCTCGAGTGTTGCGTACCATTCCGGCAATCCCACGCTTGTCAGGCGCGCCCCGATCGCCGCGGCCGCGAAGCACAGGACCAGCAGGCCGGCGAGCATGAACCACTGGACAAAGTCTCGTTTCATTGGAGGGGTGACTCCCGGGGCTTTGGGTTGGCTCAGGGAACGCGGAATCTCTCCATTGTGCCATTCCGACTGTGAAAAGACCAATCGCGTGCCCATGGGTTCCGGATTGGAGCTGCGAATTCCGACACGGGCCGCGGTGTTACGGGAATGGAGTACCGCGACGGCTTTAGCCGATAGCGTTTCCATTCCGGGCTTTCGATCCGGGATTTAGAGATTTCCGCTGGCGCGCGAAGCCGGTTGAAGACGGAATTCGCCGCTTCCTGCTCGATTTTTCCAAGGAATGGGCCGATATAGGCCCTGGACTCAGTTTTCTCGCTGATGTATAGTAATCGCAGTAAGTGCCGGGAGTTATGGCGCGACTTCAAAGGCGATCCGCACCGTTCCAACGGTCCGGCCCGGCGGTCTGTCGCTGCAACGCCCTGATACGGCAGACTCTATGAGATTCGACCTCACAACAGCCTTATCGGCCCTGCTCTTAATACCTTACTTCGGTTGGGGCCTGTACGTACTGCGCGAGCGGTTCCGCCACGACGCCGATCTCAACCATGCCATCGAGATTGCCACCCTGGTCGGGCTGGCCCTGTTCTACGTCATCGAAATCGCCCTGTTGCGGTCGGCCATGCGCGAGACGCCCGTCTTCCTCTTCTTCGCCATCCTGGGCCTGGTGGTGTCGAGCGCGGCCCTCTATGGACCCATGCTGATCTCCCTCCTTTCCTACCTTATCGTCGAGTCGGTGATGCCCGGCAGCAACAAGCCCGTGCACGAGCCGCGGCTCGGCCCGGCGGAGGCCCTCGAGCGCCAGGGCGACTACGAGGGAGCGGTGAAGGAGTACATGGTCATCGCCCGCGTCTTTCCCGGCGACCCGACCCCCGCCGTCCGGATCGGCGACAACCTGATGAAGCTGGACCGGCCCCAGGAAGCGACAGAATGGTTCGAGCGGGGGCTCGCCCGGCTCAACTCGCCCCAGAAGAGCCTGCTCATTGCTAATCGCTTGTTCGACATATATTTGCGGCATCTCGATGAACGCGAGAAGGCCCTGCGCGTGCTCGAAGACTACGCCGCGAAATTTCCCAATGCCGAGCAGACGGTTCACGTGACGGCGCGCCTCCAATCGCTCAAACAGCCGCCCGTGGACCTCTCCGAACCGGAGGAACAGGGGCTGGGGATCGGGGTGTAGGCCCGCCCGTTCCAATGGGGAACTCTCCGGGGCGCAAAGGTTTACATAAGCACTTTTCGTCTTCTTCGAGCCGAATTTCTGGCGCGTTCGCCCCTCTTTCCGGTATAATGGCAGTGTGCGTATATCAGCAGATTCCATACTGAATGGCAGGTTTTTCCAGTTTCGACCTTGCCGCATTTGCGCCATTTCCCGAGCATGGGGTAAACTCTTGTCGGGATGGCATGCGAGGCGAGCAAGTCACAATAGAACGAGGCAGGGGGTCATCTGTGGGACATTACAAAGTCTGTGTTGTTGACGACTGTCCGGATACGGCGCAGGTCCTCGCCGAAGGACTCCGCCAGCACGGATACGATGCTTTAACGGTTCACACGGGCCAGGAGGCGTTGGAAGTCTGCGAGCAGGGCGACATCGATCTGATCCTGCTCGACATCTGCCTGCCCGACATCAGCGGATACGACGTCTGCCAGCGCCTGAAGGACAACCCCAATACCGCCGATGCGGTCGTGGTCTTTGTGACCGCCAAGGGCGCCCGCGAGGATATTGCCAAAGGTTTCCGCCTGGGGGCCCACGATTACATCACCAAACCCTACAATCTGCCCATGGTCATGATCCGCGTGGAAGCGGCCATGCGGATGAAAGAGCTGCAGGACCTGCTCCGCCGGAGCGAGGACGACACCATTCTGGATACGGCGTACACGGACAGCCTGACGGGGCTGCGAAACCGCCGCTACCTGCTGGAACGCCTCCAGGAAGAGGTCGAGAAGGCCCACCGATACAACTACCCCGTTTCCTGTCTGGTGTTCGACCTGGACGAGGTGGACGCCCTGGACGAAGAGCTCGGGCCGGCGCCGCTCGACGACCTGCTGGCCGAGATCGCCATGTCGTTGCGGAACTATTCGCGCACCTTCGACATCATCGCCCGGTACGACGGCACCCTGTTTGCCGCGGTGCTGCCGCACACGCCGCTGGAACAGGCCATGGGCTACGCCACCAAGATCCTGCGCGAGGTGGATTCCACCACCTTCTCCGACCCCAGCTTTCCGACCCACGCCCGCCTCAGCATCGGCGTGGCCTGCTGCCGCAACGGGAGCGCCCACGGCGCCGAGTACGTCCTCGGCGAGGCCATGCGCGGCCTGCTCCAGGCCAAGAGCAAGCCCGAAGAGCGGCTCGTGGCACGGAACCTCAGCGACCTGTAATTACGGAGCCGCCGGTTTGCATCCTGCCCGGCCTACCTTATACGCTCAATCAGCCGAACAACTTGGCGAAAGCAGGTTGTTCGGCTTTCTTATTGGAAGTTTGGAGCGGCCCGGCCGTCTCGACCAAGATAAGAGATCCAGGGACTTGGCCGGCATCGGCTTGGTCACCGGACAAGACCTCCGCCGCAGTCAGTTGGGATGACGGCTGAGTGCCTCGATCCGCCGCTCCAGGGAGGGGTGGGTTGACAGAATGTCCAGCCAACTCGGGGACGTGTTGACCTTGAAGGCGGCGTATGCGGCCTGTTCCGGGGGGGCCGTCTCTTCGTCCGTGGACAGCTTCCGGAGGGCGCGGATCATGGCGTCCGGATGAATGAGCCGGGCCGCCACGGCGTCGGCCTCAAACTCCCGCTTGCGGGAAAAGGCCCTCTCGACGAGCAAGCCGATGAACAGGAGCAAGTAGCTCGCCGCCTCTTTGACCAGTACCGAGAGAATCCTGGCCAACGACCCGGCGTTGTCGGAGTGGCGCACGAAGAACGCCCAGGCCGCGAGGGGAAACGTGATGACCGTCGCGCAGGTGCGCACCGCGCTCTGGACCAGGGTCATGGTCACCATGTCGCCCGAAGCCACGTGTCCAATCTCGTGCGCCGCCACGGCCGCCACGGATTCGGGATCCATTTGCTCGAGAAGACCCGTGCTGAAGGCCACGAGGGACTGCCTCCGGCTGCTGCCCGTAGCGAAGGCATTCATGTCGGGGCTTTCGTATATGCCCACTTGGGGGCATTCCTCGAGACCGGCGGCGGCGCTGAGGTCCCTCACCATCGAGACGATCTCCCGCAACGGCTCCTCGTTCGTATCGTCAATGAGCTGGACATCGTGCGCCACCATCGCCAGATGCCGGGAAAGGCCAAGCTGAATGAAGGGGAAGAAGCCGCCCACCAACACGAAGAACGGTACCAGGACAAGCAACAGCCCGCCCGAGATGACGGTGAGCGAAAGGGCCACGCCTCCGATCGCCAGGGCGAACCAGCCCCAGGTTCGACCCACCTTCGACTGAACGGCCACCGGATTGAACTGAAGCGACAGCGGTGGCCGAAGAGCGGAATCTTTCGAACGGAATCCGGTGACCCTGCTTGCGGAGGCGGGAGCCTGAGGATGGAGGGCGGCCGCCGGCAACGGAGGGGGGACTATGGCCGCTCGACTCGCACCGGGCCGCTGCGCCGAAGACGGTCGGGCGCTTACCGGGAGGGGAGGCGGTACCGCGGTGTGATGGGCGATCAATCCCGGCACACTTGTGGCGGGTATCCATTTCGGACCGCCCGCCTGGCAGACCATCGCCTGCGGCTTGAGTTGACCGGAAGCGGCGATGGCTCGTAGTTCGGCTTCAGAGAAAGGTCCTGCGGTGCGTCCATCTTGGCGGTAATACCACTTGGCGCCTGTCTGCTCCATGTTGTCGCCCCTCCTCGCCGCACGTAAGGTTCTCCGCTCGTGACGGGGGCGGACCGCGTAGGTATGTCCAGGAGCTCAGCCGAGAGGCCCGTCGACTCCGGACACGGCAACACTTCCCCCACAGATCCTGCAATCCGACCCTGTAGCCACAAAACCCTTATAGCACTACAGGAAGAATGCGTCAAGCTCGGTCTTCCTCGCCGCTTTGCGACGGAGGCAGCATGAGTGCTGTATCAGATGACAAGATCCATCCCACTCTATTGACACCTATTGCATTCGAGAAGATACTGTGGCTGAGAAGGCCGACGCTCGCAGGATCTTGCCGAGAAACTTTTACTAGGTCTTGCCATCCTGGGGCTCTTGCCCGGAATAATGGCCGCGGTTGCGTTGCTGACCCAGAGCGCTCGGACGTCGGTGGAGGATATGATCCTAACCAGTCCTTTCCCGACGGCGAGATTCAGATTACGTCCTTTGAAGTGACCGTATGGCCGGAGAGCCGATTGCTCGAGTAGCGTCTTCGCTCGGAGCGCGTGAGGTGGGCGTGTTCGTTCCTAGTGTTTTTGTTTAGAGCGATTTTCGCTCCCTATAGGCTGCTCGCTTAATCCGATCCTTTCGCGTTGGTGGAGCCAGGCTGAGGAAGCAGGGCAGCAAGCGGCGTCGATTCTTACCGAGCCCTGTCGGATTGCCTCCGATTGCACTTCGAGAGCAACCTAGGCCCATGGTTGCTGCGTTTTCGAGGAGTTCTCGGGTCTTGGCTTGGGGCGGCGATCCGATGCTGATGGCATGCCTTTCGCCGGGCTAACCGCCCTGCGTCGCA
>CAYVOE010000261.1:0-2530 GCA_964452795.1 uncultured Nitrospiraceae bacterium | reverse complement strand
CCACAATAAAGGGAACCAGGAGACGCTTCCCCGACTGATCACTCGGCCCGCAGCGGGCGTGGGGCGTTCATCTTCGAGGCTAACCGTCCTGCGTCGCAATCGAAGGTGTGAACTGGGCAAGGTCGTAAATGCCAACCGCCTTCTCCAACTCGGCCACCTTGTCCACCCACTCCTGGAAACCGCCCTCGCCGAACAGCTCGTGCTCCCGCTCCTCGAACTTCTCGCCCAGTTCCAGGTATTCGTCGGGCTCCATCAGGCGTTGGAGGGCCGGGAAGACCACCGTATCCTCCCGCGATTCGTGGGGCCGGTACATCCGGATGAATTGGCGCATGGACTCGGCCAGTTGACGGCTGTCGGCTTCGTTGTCGTGCGCGGCAGCCGTACTCAGGGAGCGGATGCGATCCGTCAGCTCGCGCCCGGCCCGATGCTGTGCCAACAACACATCGAGCACATCCGTCGCCGCATTGGCCTCGCGGAGTCGCGGGAAGACGTGTTCTTCCTCCAGTTTCTCGTGGTAGTCCTCGATGAACTTCCGGACAAGGTCGGCAGAGCCGACGATTACTTTCGGGTCGAGATCCTTCCGACCGTCGATGCGGCGGGCGCATTCCTCGTAGACCAGGAGCACGCGGTTGAGCACGCCGTGCTCCCGCATCAGGTCCTCGCCGGGCGTGACGAGTTCGTGCTCCTCTTCCTCGTGGCCTTCGTGCGAGGCGGATTTCGGCTCCTGCGCGCGGGCCGGCAGAACCCATACGCCGGCGCCGAAGGCCGTCAGGGTTCCCAGGAATCGGCGGCGGGTTTCATCGCGTTCGCTTCTCATGGCGGGTCTCCTTGGGTGTGGGGAAGGGCGCAGGTCACCTCTCGAAAAGCACCTGCGCCGCAATTGCGGTTCTCGTCCGTGTCTTCCGCTCCCGCCATATCGCAAGAGACCATTATCGAGACGCCGCATCGCGGGCGCAAGAACAGACCCTTATTGGCAGGGAGTAAAGCGTGAAGCGCACGCCGCGTTCGTAGGAACTCGCACGAGCAGGATTTATTGGGAAGCGGCTTGGTCGTCCCGCCCGAGGATGCTTACAAGCAGATCCCGGCCGGGGCGGCCAGGCCACAAAGGTTGTCGGGCCTGGAATCACGTCACGCCGAGGGCGGAATTGATGACGCGCTGGACATCGACGGCGTTCACCACGTCGTCGCCGTTCACGTCGCTGGGGTAAGGCGTGCCGACGCCGAGGGCCCCGTTGATGGACAATTGCACGTCGAGGGCGTTGACGGTCCCGTCGAGGTTGATGTCGTTGACGACGCCGCTGTCGGCCGGAACGCTGTTGGCGTCGAGGGGATCGGATCCGTGCTCGACCTCGGCTCCGTCCCAATAGGTGTCGTCGTCGGAATCGGGGACGTCGGGTTCGGTACCCTCGGTGAACTCCTCGAGGTTGGTCAGGCCGTCGCCGTCGAAGTCTTCAAGGGCGTCGAGGGGGTCGTCCGGGTCGAGTCCATAGAGCTCCTCCCAGGCATCGTCGATGCCGTCGTCGTCGCGGTCGCCGTCGTCAACGCCGCGGACTTCGATGACGCCCCGCATGCCGAAGAGTTCGTGGTGCCGGCAGAAGTAGGGGTACGTCCCGGGGTCGTTGAAGGTGAACTCGAACGCGGTCTGGCCCGCATGGAGATCCGCGTCGAAGAGGTCTCCGGGATTGTCGGAGGGGTTCGACGACTCCCCGCTGGTGACGGTGTGATCGCCAGCGACCCAGACCCATTGGACGGTGTCGCCGGCATCGATTTCGAGGGTGTCGACCGCCGTGCCGTCGTTGTTGTCGGCGTCGAAAATAAACGCTTCGACCTGTACCGTAAAGGTATCCGCCCCGGCCAGGGTGCCCGCCAGGACGAGGCAGGCCGCCACCGCGATCTGACGCAATTCCATAATCAGACCTCCCTTGGGGGCGCGCCGGGCGCCTTGATTGCGCATCGGCGTCCCCTTAGAATCGCGCACGATACTCGTCTATTTCATTCACGAGGAGTGCGAGCGGATGTCAATGAACGGACGTGAGCGCGTGTGGGCGGCGTTGGAGGGGCGTGAGACGGACTCGTTGCCGCTGATGCCCATCACGATGATGTTCGCCGCCGACCGAATCGGCGTGCCTTATCGGGAGTACGCCACCGATTACCGGGTCCTGGCGGAAGGGCAAATCCGCACCGCCGACGAGTTCGACTTCGACTATGTGTCGTGCATATCCGATCCCGCCCGGGAGGCGGCGGATTGCGGTGCCACGGTCCACATCTTTGCCGATCAGCCGCCGGCCATCGACGAGCGCAACCCCCGCATCCGGTCTCAGGCGGATTTGGCGGGGCTCACCATGCCCGATCCCCTGGCCCCGGGGCGCATGAACGACCGGGTCAAGGGCGCCGCGTTGCTGAAGGAGCAGGTGGGGGACCGGAAGATCGTGGAAGGCTGGATCGAAGGGCCCTGCGCCGAGGCGGCGGACCTGGTGGGGATCAACGCCCTCATGGGGTTCTTCTACGAGGACCCCATGCTGGTCCAGGG
>CAYVOE010000260.1:4902-7433 GCA_964452795.1 uncultured Nitrospiraceae bacterium | reverse complement strand
ATATCGGCACGGCCGCGCCCGCGGTTAAGAGGGAAAAAGCGATTGAAGGCGGGGGCGGGGCAAGGCGAGCCGACGCCGAGGGCTTGATACGCCTGGTTGTGGGTTTGGCGTCGAGGTCGCATTGTTCTCGGAAGGGGATGGATGTAGCGAGACAGGTTGGCATCCAGACAGGATCCTCCCGCCATCGACGCTGTTCCCCACGCATTGTAGGACGACGTGGACTGCGTTGGACTGGCCCATGTGCCACAGCCTCCCCGCCGCACGACTAGGAGGACCGTGCTCGATGGCTCGTGTGCCATGGCTTCCCCGTGTAGGGCTCCGAGGACTGCGCTGCATGAGGCTGTGAGCCATGCCTCTACCCGTCATTGCGAGGAGCGATCTTTTGCGGGAGTACAGAGGTGCGGAGGGACAGCCTATGGATGCGCCCATGCCATCGCATGTGTACCCATACAGGAGCGACGCGGCAATCTCACCTGAGCCGGTGACTGAGATGCAAAGTCCTACCATAGGTGAAGATTGCCGCGTCGCTCTCCTAAGGCGCCCACAGACGGAACAAGCCAAGCCGCTGTAACCCCTCCTCCCCTAGGGGTTTCCAAGGGGGCCGCTCCTCGCAATGACGGGTAGGCGGTACCGCATGGGTGCGGTTGAGCGCAGTCCTCATAGGCTTACGACGGGTGGGGCGGTGGCGAATGGGCCCGTTAGCCGCGGTCCTCGTGGGCTTAAGATGAGTGGAGCATCGCGCATGGGCCCGTTGGGCGTGGGCCTCGTGGTCCTGCCGCGGGGGCGATTGCTGCGTCGCTTATGGCCGGGGGGCGGCGGGGACGGGAGAAGGTTTGCGGGCGAGAGGAAATTGTGGCATACTAATAACTGACCGTTCAGTTATTTCTTTCGAGGGTGTTATGGAATCGCACGAACCGAAGTGGAAACGCCTGCCGGATGAGCGGCCCGACCAGATCTTGCGGGCGGCGCTGGAGGTGTTTTCCGACAAGGGGTTCCGGGCGGCGACGATGGACGAGGTGGCGTCGGCGGCGGGTATCGCGAAGGGGACGATCTATTTATACTTCGCGAGCAAGGAGGACTTGTTCCTGGCCCTGGCGCGGCAAGTCCTTCAGCACGCCCTGGACCTGCTGCCGGAGATTCGGCTGGACGACGAGGCCGATCCCGAGACGTTCACGCGGCGGCTGGGCCGGGAGTTCCTGGGGGTGCTGATGACGCCGGAGGTGGCGAAGGTGCTGCCGCTGATTGTGGCGGAATACAACCACCTCCCGGCGCTTCAGGAGCTGTACCGGACGGAGATCCTGCAGAAGGTGAACCTCCAGTTGGCTTCGATCCTCGAGATGGGGATGGAGCTGGGCTGGGTGCGTCGGCTGGACCCGGTGATCGCGTCGCGGTGCCTGCTGGGGATGTTTTTCGTGTTCGTGATGACCCAGGAGGTGTTCGGGGCGAAAACGGTGACGCCAATGGACGCCGACGACATCGCGGACACGGTGACGACGATCTATTTTCACGGAATCCTCGAGCGGAAGGAGACTCCATGAACCGCGTGACGAGGTGGAGCCTGGCGGCCCTGGTCGGGGCGGGCCTGTTGCTGGCGGGATGCGACCGGAGCGACCCGACCCGATTGGCGGTGACGGGCCAGATCGAAGGCGTGACCGTGGACGCGGGTACGCGGCTGGGCGGCCGGGTCATGGAGGTACGGGTCGACGAGGGGACGGCCGTCGAGGAAGGGGACGTGCTGGTTCGCCTGGAGCCTTTCGAGGCGGAGGCGGCGGTGGCGGCAGCGAAGGCCCAGGTGGCTCAGGCGGAGGCGTTCCTGGCGAAGCTGAAGGCGGGCGCCACGGAAGAGCAGATCCGGCAGGCCGAGGCGGCCTGGGAACAGGCGGAGCAGCTGTATCAGAAGGCGCTGGCGGGATCGCGTCCGCAGGAGATCGCGGCGGGGCGGGCGTCGGTGGCGGCGGCGGAAGCGGTGTTGAACGAGGCGCGGGCCACCTACGACCGGATCCGAGCGCTCTATGAAGAGAAAGCGGTGTCGGCCCAGCAGTTGGATCAGGCGCGGTCGGCCTTTCAGGCGGCGGAGGCCCAGTACCGGGCGGCCCGGGAACAGGCGGAGATCCTGGTGGAAGGGGCCCGGGAAGAAGACATCGCCCAGGCGAAGGCGGGCCGTGATCGTGCCCGGGCGATGCTGGACGAACTGCTCGTGGGGGCGCGACCGGAAGATATCCAGGCGGCGGAGGCCGCCGTCGAGGCGGCGAAGGCGGACCTGGCGCGGGCGGAGGTGGCGCTGCGGGAGATGACGGTGACGTCGCCGCGGTCGGGGGTGGTGGAATCGATCCGGGTGGAGCCGGGCGACCTCGTTCAGCCGGGACCCGTGGTGCGCATCGTGGACCCCGAGGAGCTGGAACTGACGGTGTACGTGAGCGCGGGCGCCCTGGGCTATATCCGCCTGGGCGACACGGTGAAGATCACCACAGACTCGCTGGGGCCCGACCGGGTCTTCGAGGGCACCGTTTCGTACATCGCATCGGAAGGCG
>CAYVOE010000260.1:3005-4892 GCA_964452795.1 uncultured Nitrospiraceae bacterium | reverse complement strand
ACCGAGGAGGAACGGGTGCAGCAGGTCTTCGGCGTGCGGATCGACCTGCAATCGTACGGAGGCGCGCTCAAGGCGGGCATGACCGCCACAGCCCACTTCGACCTGTCGGACCGAGGCGAGCCCGCTCGGGCCGACGAGGGCCCGGGCGAAACGGAATAGCCATCGTGTCGGACATCGCCATCGAGACGCGGGGACTGACCCGCCGCTTCGGGACCTTCACCGCCGTGGACCACGTGGACCTCACGGTCGAGCACGGCACCATCTACGGCTTCCTGGGACCGAACGGCTCGGGCAAGTCCACGGTGATCCGGATGCTGTGCGGCCTGCTCCAGCCGAGCGAAGGCGGGGCCACCGTGCTGGGCTACGACGTGATCCGCGAGAGCGAGCGGATCAAGCAGTCCATCGGCTACATGTCGCAGCAGTTCAGCCTCTACACCGACCTCACGGTGATGGAGAACCTGCGGTTCTACGCGGGAATTTACGGCATTCCGCGCCGGGAACGGCAAGCCCGGATCGACGAGGTCATCGAGATCGTGGGCATCGACGCCTATCGCCGGCGCCTGGCGGGGAACTTGTCGGGAGGCTGGAAGCAGCGACTGGCCCTGGCCTGCGCGCTGGTGCACCGGCCAAGACTGATGTTTCTCGACGAGCCCACGGCGGGCATCGACCCCGTGGCGCGGCGCGAGCTGTGGAACCTCCTGTTCAACCTGTCGGGCCGGGGCGTCACCTTCTTCGTCACCACCCACTACATGGACGAGGCGGAACGGTGCAGCCACGTGGGGTACATTTACTTCTCGAAGGTCATCGTGTCGGGCACGCCGGGCGAGCTCAAGCTGTTGCCCGAGATCACGCCGGCGGGCACGGTGCGCCTCGAGGTGCGCTGTCCCCGTCTGCCGGCGGCCATGCGGGCGCTGAACGGCTTCGACTACGTGCGCGACGCCACCATCTTCGCCGATTCGCTCCACGTCCTGGCCGAGGAAGGAAGAGAAGACGACGTGGCGCGCGACCTGGAGGCCCAGGGCTTTGGAACGCCCCAGGTGACCGAAGTGGCGCCGACCCTCGAGGACGTGTTCGTAACGCTCACGCGCCAACGCGACGTGGAACGGAACAACGGCCATGTTTAAAGGCATGTTCAGAGGGCTGGTGTCGATCGTTTACAAAGAGACGATCCACGTGATCCGCGATCCCCGGACCCTGTTCTTCATGATCCTGCTGCCGGGGGCCCAGCTTACGATTTTCGGGTTTGCCATCGACCTCGAGGTGCGCGAGATCCCCACCGTGGTTTATAACCTCGACGCGCGCCCGCCCAGCCGCGAACTGATCGACGCTTTCATTCACACCGATACGTTCACGTTCAAGGGATATGCGCGGTCGGACCGGGAACTGGTGGACCGCATTGTCCAGGGCCGGGCCAAGGTGGGCATCAAGATCCCGCCGGACTACTCGGACCGGCTGCTGGCGGGCGAACCGGTGAGCGTCCAGCTTCTCATCGACGGCAGCGATTCGACGGTGGCCATGCAGGCCCTCAACGTGGCCAACGCCATCGGCATGATGGAATCCCTCGACATCCTGGCGGACGTGCTCCCGGGCACGGGCGGGCCGCCCGTCGAGATGCGGCCCCGGGTCCTGTTCAACCCCGACATGAAGACGGTGAACTTCATGGTGCCGGGGCTGGTGGGCATCATCATGCAGATCGTCACCATGCTGCTCACGGCCATGGCCATCGTGCGCGAGCGGGAGCAGGGCACGCTGGAACAGCTCATGGTGACCCCCGTGTCGCGCCTGGGGCTCATGGTGGGCAAGCTGATCCCCTACGGGGTCATCGGCATCGTGGAGACCATCAGCGTGCTGCTCATCATGCGCTTCCTGTTCGGCGTGCCCATCGCG
>CAYVOE010000260.1:0-2995 GCA_964452795.1 uncultured Nitrospiraceae bacterium | reverse complement strand
CGGGAAGCCTGCTGTGGCTTGCGATCTTTTCGCTGATATTCCTGTTTACCGCCCTGGGGTTCGGGCTCCTGGTCTCGACGGTGGCTCAGAACCAGATCCAGGCCCTCCAGTTCAGCTTCGTGATCATCATGCCTTCGGTGCTCCTGTCCGGGTTCGTTTTTCCCCAGGAGACCATGCCCCGCATTATCTGGGTCATCGGCCAGATGGTGCCCGCCACGTATTTCATCCGAATTCTGCGCGGCATCATCCTGCGGGGCGCCGGATTCGCCGACCTGTGGCACAACGGCCTGGTCCTGGCGGTCATCGGCATCCTCGTGCTGGTGGTCAGCACCACCCGGTTCCGGAAGACCCTGGCCTGACGGACCGGTTTTTTCGGGCGGAAACGGCTCCGATAAACAGGAAAGGCGCGCCCGCCACGAAGCGGACGCGCCTCATTTGGAATCGAAGGGAGCGCTCGAGCGCTAGGCCCAGTCTTTGTAGTAGGGCGATTCGAGGGACCAGCCGTTCTGGTAGGGACGGTAGGCCCAGTCGTTGGCCTTCTTGACGGCCGCCTCGTCGGTGCCCGAGAACTTCCGCTTGTCGGCGTCCCAGCCGAGCTTGCCGCCGGACACGTAGGCGGTGGTGCCCAGGTGGCAGACGAGGGCCGTGTTGTTGGCGCTCTCGACGAAGCTGATGGGGTCCTTGCGCGACCGGACGCAGTCGGCGAAGTTCTGCCAGTGGGCCTTGTTCATGTCGGCTTCGAGGACGCCCTCGAGCTTCTGCGGCTCGAGGTCGCTGCCGGGGGCCGGGACGATCTCGAAGCCTTCGCGGTCGACGAACAGGGTGCCCTTGAGCCCGTAGAAGGCGATGCCGTGGCGTTTGCGGAAGACGTAGCCGTTGTGCACCCGGTTCGCAAAGCTCAGCACGTAGTCCGGGAACTCGTAGAGCACGTCGAGGGTGTCGGGCGTGGTGCGGTTGTCTTCGAGGATGAACTTGCCGCCGGCGGCCGTCACGGTCTTGGGGGCCTTGTCCTCGCCCATGGCCCACAGCACGATGTCGATGAGGTGGGCGCCCCAGTCGGTCATCTTGCCGCCGGAATACTCGAGGAACCAGCGGAAATTGTAGAGGAACCGGTTGGGATTGAAGGGCACCTTGTCGGTCCAGCCGATGTAACGGTCCCAATCGAGCCCTTCGGGCGGGTCCTGATCGGGCGGGTTGCCGATGCCCTGGGGCTTCTCGTAGTCGTGGATCCAGGTCTCGCACCGGGCGATGGGGCCCAGGAGCCCGCTCTGGACCATCTCGACGACCTGCTGGAAATGCTCGCCGCTCCGCTGGAAGTTGCCGCACTGGAGGACGACGTTGTTCTTGCGCACGGCCTCGATGATGGGCCAGCCCTCGGCGATGCTGGTGGTCAGCGGCTTCTCGACGAAGACGTCCTTCTTGGCGTCGCAGGCCATGAGGGTGGGGATGGTATGCCAGTGGTCGGGAGTCACGATGACCACCGCGTCCACGTCCTTGTTCTCGATGACCTCTTCGAAATAGGTATGCTTCGAAGGCGCCGGATAGGGCTTGTCGGGGTCGGACGCCGTGGTGATCTCGACGGCCTGGTCCATGTGCATTTCGAGCAGGTCGCACACGGCGATGGGCTGCATGTCGTCGCGCATCATCACGAACTGCAGGTCCCGTTTGCCCATGCCGCCCAGGCCGATGTGGCCGGTCCGGATCTTTTCGTTGGCTCCCATCACGGTCTGCGGCAGGATCGACTTGTATACGTCCGCCCGGGCCGCCTGCGACGCGGCCGCCGCACCCACGGCCACGCCCGCCGCCGCCCGCGCGGCCCCGCGGATGAAGTCCCGCCGGCTCACGTCATGCTTCTCGGACATTTGGTTCCCTCCCAAGTGACTGGGTCTACGACCGCACACACAGAAATACCGACTGGAAAGTGTATCCGGAAGCGTCGGCGTTTTCCAGAGGGGGTGGCCCGGGCGGCTCGCCCGGGAAGAAACAACAAGGCTCTGGCCGAGACGGCCGGGTCGCCGCGGAGATGCATTCCGCGGACTGCGGTTCTCCCCCGGTTCCGCTATAATAATGAAGCGAAAGAACCGGCGACCGGCGTATATCCGCCCGCGCGCCAGGAGGACGATGGGATGAGCGGAACCATAGTCATGACGCCGGTGCTCATGCCGGCGATTGAAGCCGTGGCGCCCGTCGTGGCGGGGGCGGCGACGGGCGGCGTGGCGCTTGGGTGCGTGGCGGGCCTCGCCGGAAGCGTGAAGCGACTCATCGAGTTACAGGCGACGGCGGCGCTCGCGCATCGGGAGCGCGAGCTGGCCCAGCTGGAGGAATGGCGGGAGCATCAGCGCAACGAATCGCGGCGCATGGAACTCCTGCGGTCGGTGGAGTCGGCCATCCAGGAAGCGGAGCAGAGGCTGGCCGCCCTGGTGCTGCAGGGTCCGGCGGCGGCGACGTACCAGGCGCCGGGAGACGCGCCGGTGTCTCCGGAGGCGCGGAGCTACCTGTCGCTTGGCAAGGACCGGGTGCCGCCGGAGACGGTGGCGCGTCTGTTGGAAGAGCTGCGGGCCGTCGTGTCGGACCTGCCCGAGGCCTTCCGCGAGGCGGAGAGGTCGGCCTATGGGCAACTGGTGCGTCATCACGAACGGTTGGCCGCTCGTTTCGGCTCGGGCGACACGGTGACCGTTTCCGAGCTGTCGGCGTTCAAGGAAACCATCGTGCGCACGGTGGCCGATTTCCGGGCGCAGGTGGCGGCCCGACAGGCCTGGGCGAAGGAATCGGCGGCGCGCCTCGAGACGTGCCTCAAGGAAATCTTGTTCTACCAGCACCTAGCGGCGTCGCCTGAACTGGCCCTCAAACGGGAGCGGGGCGAACTGGGCCTGTTGCGGTCCCAGTTTGAAGCCCTTCTCAAGGGAGGCGAAGTGAAGCCGGGGGCGCTCGAAACCCTGGAGAAGAAGCTGGGCGAGCTGAAATCGGCGGTGGATCGGCGGGTGGTTCTGACCGC
>CAYVOE010000259.1:3728-7446 GCA_964452795.1 uncultured Nitrospiraceae bacterium | reverse complement strand
GTCCAGCGCAGTCCTCGTAGTCCTACGCGGAGAGGCTATGGCGCATGAACCCATTCAGCCCAGTCCTCGCCAGTCGTGCGACGGGAAGGACTGCCCCACATGACCGACGGCGATGGCGGAATGGTGGCGTCCTGCGCGGGTCCGGCGCGCTACGGATGTGTCCCCCTCGAGGAAACGTCCCCCGCCGGGGCGCAGGCCGTCCCTCTGCGTGTCCAGCGTGCCGGGGTGTTCATCCCCCGGCCGGACGCCGCCTTACAGCGCCCAGGATTCGTCCTCTTTCTCCACCACCTTCTCCTGGTCGCGGATGAAATACAACGGGTCGTCGATGACGGGGATGTCCTTGATGGGCAGGGCCTCGGCGGTCCCGAAGAGCTCGGCGTAGTCGCCGTGGAACCCGTCGCAGATGGTCCGGGCCGCGCAATGGGTGCAGGCGTCGTGGTAGCGGTAGCGCAGGTCCACGGCGGCGCGGACCACGGCCTCCCGGCGATAGATCCGGTGCTTGCCCCGCACGAGCTGGATGATCCGGCTCACGACGCGCTGCAGGCCGTAGCCGATGCGGCCCCGGATGGGACGGGCCTCGTAGCGCGCCCGAAGCTCGTTGCACTCGGTGTAGTAGAACTTCCGCGCCCGGGGACCCAGCCGGAAGGCCGGAACCAGACCCCCTTCCTTCATGCGCTGGGCCTGCATGCCCGTCCACATCCAGCTCTGATAATCCCATTCGTGGTGGTCGTAGGGAAGCTGCTGGAAATTGTAGAAATTCTTGCGGTGCCGCGGCTCGGCCATGCACAGGGGCAGGTAGCGCACGTTGGCCTCGATGCCCGCCTCCTCGAGGATGTCGAGGGCCTCGGCCAGGCGCGGCCGGATCTCGGAGTAGCGCGGCACGCTGTCGTGCGTGCGGATGCCCGTCTCCTGGTCCTCGAAGGGGTTAAACGCAATGTAGTTCACGCCGTAGGCGCCGTATTCCACCGCCTTGCGCGCGATGTCGGGGAGCAGGGGCACCACCGGCTTCGACATGGTGCAGTTGAACCGGAAGGGGATGCCCAGCTCGGCCATGCGCCGCACGGCCGCGTCCATTTTCTCGTAGGCCCCCTTGCGCCCCACCACCTCGTCGTGGACCCCGCCGATGCCGTGGTAACTCACCAGGAAATCGCGGATCCCCGCGTCGCGGAACTCCTCGAGCACGCCCGGCTTCGCCAGTTGCAGGCCGTTGGTGATCAGCGTGGGGTAGAGGCCGATGGATCGGCAATACCGTATCAGCTCGAGGATCTCGGGGTAGATCGTCGGTTCCCCGCCCTGGATGTCCACCGCCGTGTTGCCGTAGGCCTCCCGCAGCGTGCGGCAGATGGTCTTGCACTTCTCGAGCGACATGAAGGGGTGCTCGGGATGGTGGGCGTTCGAGATGCGGTTCAAGAAATAGCAGAAATAACAGCGGAGGTTGCAGGTCTGCCCCAGCCAGATCACGCCCCGTCGCGTCAGGGTTCGCCTCTGGGTGGTCCGCAGGGCGGGAGCGGCCCCGTCCCGGTTCAAAACAGACGTTGCGGTGCGGGGGGGAGCGGTGTGAAGCGCCATACCAACCTCACGGTATTAACAAAGTGTCCGTTCCACAAATCAGGAGCCGCACGTAGCGCCCCTCGAAGGGGAACGCGTTCATTCCGGCGAATCTTCCCGGGGCTCCACCCGAAGGACCCCCGCGAAATACAGGTGTCTCCCCGGCTCGAAGCGCAAGACCCCCGCGTCGGCCGTCCGAAGCATCTGCAATACCCGCGCGTGGGGGCTGTAGCCCGTGTTGAGGGCCGTGGGCCGAAAGGGCGGGCCGCCCGCGCTAACCTCAAGAGTAACAGAAGGTAAGGTGGGGCTCAAGGCGCGGAGGCTCGTCCCCGGGGCGTAGTCGCGGTTGAAATGGCGCCAGTCCTCCCGCCCGGGAACGAAGTCCGGGAACTCGCCCTCCTCCCGATCCGAGACCCATCGGTCGTATTCCGGCCGCAACACCGCCGAGAAATGGTATTCCGAGACGTCGAAGCCTTCCAGCGCCTCGAGCTCGATCCGGACCGCGATGCCGGTCCCCTCGGGCTCCACGCGCCAGTGCTGCACGAAAGGGAATCGCCGGGAATGACCCGCCACGATGACGGCCTCGCCCTCCCGCGATACGGGGCCCCACTGGAGGCTGAGGCTGTCGTTCCACAATCCTCCCGCCAAAATTGACGCATAGACGTGGATAAAGGAAGTCAGTTCTTCCCCGTCCCAGGCCAGGCGCAGTCGCCCCTGCTCGAACCGGGCCGTCAGCCGGCCGCTGTGGACCGTGCGATCGGCTCGGACGCGTCGCCGAACGGCCTCGGGTTCGTCGCCCAGTTCGATCTCCAGCGTCATGATGTCGTGCCGACCGGCTCGAACGGGCTGTTCCGAATCGGGGATGCGAGCCCCCACCGAGAGCACCCGCGCCCCGCCGATGTAGTCGCTGTTGAACCAGGCCATGCGCAGGTGGGGACGGTGCGGCTCGAGTCGGACCCGCACGGGCGGCCGCGGATCGCCCGGAGGCGCCAGCGCCGCCGCTTCGTCGCACGTGACCTCCGGGGTGACCACCGCGCTCCCCGTCACGTCTTCCGGCCGGATCTCGGGGAAGGGCCCCTCCAGATCGCCGTAGATCCACCGGTCGTACACCGACGGCAGCATGAGGCGCGCTTCGAACCATTCGATGGGCACGTCCCGCTCGCATTCCAGCCCCAGCCGCCAGATCAGCCGGGTCCCGTCGAACCGAAGGTCCCACCGATGGGCCGCGGGCACCCGGGCCAGCCGACCCCGGGCCACGCATCCGTCCGGCCCCGCCGATTCCATCGTCCACGCCGCCGATCCGGAGTCGTGGTCCTGTTCCATCGATCGCAGGACCACCCGGAACCCCGCCGGAGCGCTCACCTCGCGGCCGCCATGGAACACCGAGATGCGCCCGTGGCTGGCGATGGCCTCCACGTCGCGCCCCTCGAAGACGTGCACGCCTTCCGCGCCGCCCACCATGCGCAGGTAGTACTCCACGGTCTCCCGCGGCGTGCCCCGAACGATGCTCCGGCCCCGATGCAGCAGGAGCACCCGGTCGCACAGGGTGTTGACGATGCCCAGGTCGTGGGACACGAACAGGATCGTCTTGCCCTGCTCCTTGAGCTCGCCGATGCGGCGGCGGCACTTCCGCTGGAACTCCTCGTCGCCCACCGCCAGCACCTCGTCCACCAGGAAGATGTCCGGGTCGGTGTGGACGGCCACCGAGAAGGCCAGCCGCACGTACATGCCGCTCGAATAGGTGTCCACGGGATGGTCGATGTAGTCGCCGATCCCGGCGAAGTCCGCGATTTGGTCGAAGACTTCGTCCACCTGGGCGTGCCGCATGCCCAGCAGGCCCGCGTTCAGGTATACGTTCTCCCGACCTGTCAACACGGGATGGAACCCCGCCCCCAGCTCGAGGAGCGACGCCACCCGGCCCCGCACCGTGACGCGGCCCGTCGTCGGCACCGTGACGCCCGCGATCAACTTCAACAGCGTGCTCTTGCCGGAGCCGTTCTGGCCGATGATGCCGAGGGTCTCGCCGGCATCCACCGATAGCGTGATGTCTTCCAGCGCCGTGAAGGTGGGTCGCGGGCTCCGCGCGAAGAGGCGGCCGAGACCTTCCCGTCCCAGGAGGGCCCGGGCCCTCCGCCGCGCCCGGAAGATTTTCGAGACGTTTTCCACCTCG
>CAYVOE010000259.1:0-3718 GCA_964452795.1 uncultured Nitrospiraceae bacterium | reverse complement strand
GGCATCACAGGTAGTCCGCGAGCACGCCCGCCCGGCGCCGAAACACCGCGACCCCCGCGGCCAGGGCCGCCAACGCCGCCGCCGCGGGCCACGCCAGCATCGCCAGCGAGGGCACCGCGTTCTCCAACAGCGCCGCGCGATATGCCGTGATGATGCCCACCATGGGATTCAACGGGTAGAGGCCGACCAGCCACGCCAGGTCGGGCCGCGCCGTCGCCAGGGGGAGCACGTCTTCCTCATAGCCGTAGAAGATGGGCGTGGCGTAGAACCCGAAGATCAGCGCCACTTCCGTGATGTAGGCCACGTCGCGGTAGAACACGTTGAGGCAGGACAGCAACAGGGCGAGGCCGGCCGTCAACACGAACTGGATCGCGAACACGGGCGCCAGCCACAGGGCGTTCCATCCCACGCGCCCGCCCAGGACCGCGAAGAGCGCCACCACGATGACCAGCCCGATGGCCAGGCTTACCAGGTTCGCCCCCAGCGCGGAGAGGGGGACGATCTCCCGCGGGAACCGGACCTTGCTCACCAGGTTTTCATTATCCACCAGCGACCGGGCGGCGCCGTTCAGCGACCGCGACAGGAATTGCCAGAAGACCAGGCCCAGCAGGAGCGAAAGGGCGTAGTGGGGCCGGCCGAACCGCGCCCCGAAGACCAGCCCGAAGACGAAATACAACACCAGGGTGAGCGCCAGCGGCTCGAGCACCGCCCACAGAAACCCCGCCACGGCATAGCGATACCGGATGCGCAGGTCTTTGGAAATCAGGTCGAAAAGGAGCTCGCGATGGGCGATCAGCTCCGGAACGACGCGCCGGATCTCCCCCTGTTGTCGATCTGTGTACGTGGCGCCCCGCATGGCGCCCGATGGTAGCAGCGGCCCCCGTCGATTTCAACGACCGCCTTGATGCGTTTCCCGCCCCCGCGATATAGTCTGGGCGGATAGGGCAACGATTCCGGAGGCAAGACCCGATGTTCGGTATTTTTGATCGAATCTACGACGTAATCTACTCGCAGATCGTGTCGATTCCCCTCGACAATCCCCTGAGCGCCATCTATGTGGTGCTGAACTTCATACTCACGCTCTTGGCGCCGTTCCTCGAGGCCGGAGCCGGGTAAACCGGGGCGAGGGCTCCGCCCCGCGGGCGCGGAGCCGGGGAGGCCGCCGTGAACCGGCCCCTGGTGTGGGTCGCAGTCGCGTGGGCGGCGGGCGTGGGGGCCGCCGCCCGGGGGGTGCTGCCGGGGATCCTTGTTCCCTTCCTTCTCTTGATGGCGGGGCTGGTCTGCCTGGGCATGGCCCGCCGTCGTGCCGTGCTCCAACCCGTCGGCATCGCCCTCCTCTTCCTGGGCGTCGGAGCCCTCCTCGCAAACGCGCGCCACACCGCCCTCCCGGGCGACGCCCTGGCCCGGCTGCCCGCCCCCGAGGACGCCCGCTGGGAACTCGAGGGCCGGGTCCGGTCCGCCCGCTTGTTGCCGGTGGGCGAAGACTACCTCCGCTTCGTCCTCGACGTGGACCGCGCCACCGTGGCCGGGCGAATCCACCCCGTGCGGGGCCAAACGGAGGTCCGCTGGGCCGGCGCCGCGCGGCCCCTCCACGCCGATGCGCGGGTGCGAGTCCGCGGCGAATTGGTCCGCGCCCTCGGAACGGTCAACTTCAACACGGACGGCTTCGAAGACTACCTCCGCCGCCGCGGCATCCACACGGCCCTCGAAGCACGGGGAGCCCGGGCCGTGCAAGTCGAGTCGGAGGGACGGTGGTGGCGGCCGAGCCACGCCGCGTCCCGCCTGCGCCAGGCCCAGGCCGAGGCCTTCTCCCAAACGGTGCCCGAAAGCGCCCGCCCTTTCGTCTGGACCATCTGGCTCGGCGACAGCTTCCGCGGCGACCCCGCCGCCTACCGCGCCTACGTCGAGTCCGGCACCGCCCACATCCTCTCCGTGTCGGGCCTCCACATGGGCATCGTGTACGCCAGCACCACCTTCCTGCTGCGCATGTGGGTGCGACGGGCTCGGCTGCGGGTGCTCCTCGCCATGGGCGCCGTCTGGGTCTACGCCCTCACGGCCGGCGCCCAGGTCGCCTGCCTGCGCTCCGCCCTCATGGTGACCCTCTACATGGCCGCCGAACTGCTCGACCGCGAGCCCGACGCGCCCACCGCCCTCAGCCTCTCCGCCATCTTCTTTCTCTTGATCAATCCCGACCTGCTCTTCGACACCGGATTTCTCCTGTCTTTCACCAGCATCGCTTCCATCCTGCTCTACGCGGAATCCATCGCCGCGCGCCTGGACCGGTTGCCGTACTTCCTGCGGATGTCCTTCGCCACCACCCTCGCCGTGCAGGTCCTGTCGCTGCCCGTGGCCGCCAACACCTTCCACGTGCTGCCCCTGGCCGCGCCCCTCGCCAACCTCATCGTGGTGCCCCTCCTCTCGGCCGTCCTGTGGCTGACCTTCGCCGCCTCCGTCCTTGCCTGGGCATCCCTCGACGTTGCCGCGGTCTTCGGCCACGCCCTCGCGCCCATCATCTGGCTCGTCGAAAAAATGGCCGCCCTCGTGTCCGCTCCCGAGGCCTCGCGCCTGGCGCTGGTGAGCCCGACCCTCCTCGCGTTGGTCCTCTACGGGGGCGCGGCCATCGCGCTTTATATCGCCCTCCGTCCCGGACGCCTCCGGCGCCGCGCCCGGGTCGCCTTCTTCATCCTCGCCCTCGCCACGGCCCTCGCATGGACCCCGCGCAATCGCGAGGCCCGCGTGGACTTCCTCGACGTGGGCCAGGGAGACGCCTCCTTCATCCGGACCGACGGCGGCGCCACCGTGCTCATCGACGGCGGAAACGCCACGGAACGGTGGGACGTGGGAGAGCGCGTGGTGGCGCCCTGGTTGTGGGCGCAAGGCGTGAAACGGCTGGATTGCGTCGTGGCCACCCACCCCGACCGCGACCACATCGGCGGTCTGCCCTACATCGTCGACCGGTTCGACGTCGGCATCGTCCTGCTTCCCTATCGAACGAAACCCGACCCCCGTGAACAACCCCTTCTCGACGTCTGCGCGCGCAAAGGCATCCCCGTCCGCCGCCTTATACGGGGCGACCGCATCGACCTGGACGAAGACGCGCGACTCGACGTGCTCCACCCGCCTCCGTCGTGGCCCGAAAGCTCCTCCGGAAACAACCGGTCCCTCGTGTTGCGCCTCACGTGGAACGGGCCCCCCGTGCTCTTCCCCGGCGACATCCAACAGGAAGCCGAACGGGAAGTGGCCGCCCGGCCCTGCGACGCCGAAGTCCTCAAAGCGCCCCACCACGGCTCGCGCACCTCGAGCACGCCCCCCTTCATCGACGCCGTTGGGCCTCGGCACTGTATCGTCTCATCCGGACCCCGCGGCGAAGTCGCCGACCCGGACATCATGGCGCGCTACGAAGCCCAGAACATACACGTCTGGCGGACCGACACCCTCGGCGGCATCCGCCTGACCCGTCGCGGCGACCGCTACGACTTCGAAGCCGCCCGCCCCGCCCGCGGCTATCCCGTGCCAGTAGCTGGGCCGTCTCGCCCAAGGCAAGAAAGGTAGCTTGGGCGTCTCGCCCAAGACGGGCATCGCACGATGGGTTCATCTGAGATAGCCTTTGCAGTCGCAAGACTACGAGGACTGCGCTTGATGGACCTGTGAGCCTGCCCCCACCCGTCATTGCGAGCCCCCAAGCCGCTTGCGCGGCCGCCATGATGAACGAAAACGC
>CAYVOE010000258.1:5622-7450 GCA_964452795.1 uncultured Nitrospiraceae bacterium | reverse complement strand
TTTCATTCATCGTGGCGGCGGCGCAAGCCGCTTGGGGGCTCGCAATGACGGGTAGTTATGCGTGGCGCGGGAAATGTAGCGCAGTAAATGCGGAGCAAAAGCACAAGCCCGGGCGCGTGGGGGGCGGCCCGGGCCTGTGCTTCGAAGGGTCCAGTCAATCGGCCCAGGCGGCCGCGGGGGGATGAGCGTAGTTCTCGAAACGCTCGGGGATGCCGGCCTCGTTCACGTCTCCGGAATGGATCACCGCCCGGTACCGGAACACGGCCGAGTCGCCCGACTTGATCGTCCACGACCCGTCCTGGTTCTCGTCGCCCAGGAAATCGTGCAGGCCGAAATTGTTGGCGCCGTTCAACCCGTAGCTGCGGATGTGCCACCGCACGGGATGAAGCGGGTTGGACGGGTGGTCGAGCACGGCGATGCCCCGCACGCCCACGCCCTTGATCTCGCCGCTGTAATCCGACCACGGCGACGGCTTGCCCCACACGTCTTTCTCGCCCTGACCGACGGCGGTGGTGATGACGCCCGTGCCGCCTTTCTCCTGAATTTCCGGTCGGATGCGGAACGAGAAGAGGCCGCCCTCTTTGGTGTCGCCGAAGACCGCGTCCCCGTAGTCGGCGGTGAAGGTGAGGGCCGTGTCGAAGACGCGGTTCGACGGCGGCGTGGCGTAGAAGCGGTATTCCCGCACCTCCGTGACCACCGGCTCGTGATCCTTGGTCTGCCACGTCTGCTTCGACCGGATCCAGCCGTAGGCGTCGCCCGAACCGGAGTCGACTTCCTCAACCATTTCGTAGCCCGAGTTCGCCCAGGTCTCGCTCCACAGGTCGGCGCCGTTCACGTCGCCGTGAGCGGTCCACATGGATTTCTGGTGCTCGTGATCGGTCTCGTCCTCGGCGGGGCCCATGGGCCAGTTCCGCGTGACGGTCACCTGGCCTTCTCCATGGACCGGCCACAGGAAGGGCTTGCGATGCACCAGACCCGCCAGGGTCTTCTTGACCTCCCGGTCGTCCGCGGCCGACGCGTCGGCGCCCTCGAGCTTCCCGTCGCCGTCCGTGTCGAGGCGCTTGAACTGCCGCTCCGTCAGGTCGGGGATCTTCGCCCGCGCCTCTTCGAACGTAAGCTCACGGCCCACGCCGTAGTGGTACGCCGTGAACAGCTCCCCGTCGATCCATACCTCGAGGATCGGGTCGTCGCCCTTCGGCCGGATCTCGACCCGGGGCGCCCGCTTCTCGGGGAGGACCTTCACGACGAAGGCAGTCTCCGACCCCGCCGCCAGGGCCTCCGGAACGAAGACCAGCTCGCCGTCGCGCACCGTGGCGGGATAGGCCTTCCCCGTCGCCTCTTCGATCACGTCGACGGCGGTCTCGGGCGCCGGCCCGTCGTAGGACACCGATACGGGAACGAACCGCGTCGCCGTCTCGCCCGCCTTCACCTCGATGCGTTGTCCGTCCATTTCCTGAGCCCCTGCCACCGCGGCCAGCAACGCCGCCAAACCCGTTGCGGTTATTCTATGCATCACGTGGTCCCCTTTTCGCTCGTAAAGTGTCGGAGATGGGCGTACTGTAGATCGCAGGGTCCCGAAACGCAACCGCTTCCCGGCGCCACGGGCCCGGCGAAACCTAATCGAGGACCTCGGTCCGCGGTTGAAGCTCGTCCACGAGACGGCGAAACTCGGCGTGGTCGTCGAGGATTTCGCCGGCCACGGCGCGCAGGCTGTCCACCGTGGCGCGGTCGAGGCGGAAGCTCGTGGGAATGGCGGAGAATCGGCGGCGCCGCGCCTCGTCGGTCAACTGGTTGAAGGCCACCTCCACCAGGTAGTAGTCCACGGGCT
>CAYVOE010000258.1:0-5612 GCA_964452795.1 uncultured Nitrospiraceae bacterium | reverse complement strand
GTCTCGGTCATCGCAACTCGACGCGGATCTCGGTGGTACCCACGACGATCACGTCGCCGTCGACGAGCGCGTGCAGGGTGACCACCTGGCCGTTGACCTCGGTTCCGTTGGTGCTGCCCATGTCCACCAGGTAGTAGTCCACGGGATGGATGCCGTCGAGGACCTGGATCCGGGCGCTGGCCGCGGGACCCAGCAGGGCCTCGATCTCCCGGCGGATCTGCAGGTCTTCCTCTCGCTCCTCGATGAGCAGGCGCAGGTAATCCAGGAGCCCCTGAGAATTGTTGCCCACGGGAATGGACGACACGATGTCCAGGAGGGGCAGCAAGGGCACGATCTCGGCCCGCGTCTCCCAGTCGGACGACGAGGCGCCCCGGGCGTTCACCGCGATGATCACCACCTTCCGGATCTTCTCGGCTTCGATGAGCCGGAGGACGCTCCAGTCGAGGTGCTGGCCTCGAAGCGACCGGATCACCGGGGTCAGCCCCAGGTTGTCGGAAATGCCCCCGTCGGCGAGGTGGATGTAGCGGCGTTCCGCGTCGGCGTAGGAGTCCATGGCCTCGGCGAAATCGTAGCCCGGGCTCCCGCGGTGGCCGTTGCTCAGGGCCTCGCCGATCCAATCCGGCTGCGGGAACCCCGCTTCCGGCGCGTAGTTGCGCAGGGTGATGGGGGTGAGGTAGCCGGGGTAGGCCGACGACGCCGCGACGGCGGCCGCGATGGAGTAGGACGACAGGTCCGAGGCGATGAGATCGAACTGGGCCTGCGTGAACTCGAAGGGCATGCCGAGACCGAGGTCCGTGGCGTTGACGATCACGAAAGGCCGCCGTCCCCGCGCCACGATGTCGCCGTAGGTCCGGCCGTCGAACACGGTTTCGTTGAACTGCTCCGCCATGAGGTTGGTGCGTCCGAAGAAGGGCGAGGCCAGCCGCACCACGTTCTTCCCCCGGATCAGCGCGCTCACGAGGTCCCCCTGAACGTCGCGATACAGGACGCGCTCCGGGAAGTCGTTGAAGGCGCGGGGACCGTGAAGGCCGAAGTACGCCGCCGTGAGGCTCCCCCCGGAGACCGACGACACCACGTCCACTTCATCCAGGAGCGAGACGGTCCGGCCCTCCCAGACGACATGAGTCCGGGCCAGCCGCTCGAGCACGCCGTAGGCCAGGGCCGCCGCACGGGTGCCGCCGCCGCTGAAGGTCAGGATGACGAAGAGGCTGTCCGAATTGTCTTCGTGCTCGAGATTGCCGAAACGGTAGCCGTACTCCGGGTTGTACGACGACAGCGGCTCGTTCCACTTGGGATAGGTTCGGCAGCCGGCGAGGCACAAGGCCAGGATCAGACCCCAGGCGAACACTCGACTACGCAACGCGTGCTCCTTTTTCCTCGAGAGAACCGGGCGTCCATTGTGCCGAAGCGCCTGCCGGCGGACAAGGACGTCGCCATGGGCCGGTCACAACTCCTTGAAAATGTCACATCCGGTCGCAGACGCTCGCTACGGTGCCGGGCGCACGCGCGTGTCGGGCTGCAGCTCGTTCGTAGGCGCGGCAACCACCGCGTCGCCCGGCTCCAGGCCCTCCACGATTTCCGCCCATTCGTCGTTGCGCAGGCCCACCTTCACGGGCGTGAGCACGGCCTTCCCGTCCTCGACGGCGAAGACGTACTCCCGTCCCTCCTGTCGGAACAGGGCCTGCTCGGGCACGGCGGGAACGTCCTTGCGCTCGGCCGTGACGATCCGCACGTCGACGCGCACGCCGGGGCGCAGTTTTAACTCGGTATTGTCGAAGGCCACGATGACTTTCACCCGCTGCTGCTCGATGCCCAGGGCGGAGATTTTCTCGAACCCGGCGGGATAGATCCGCTCGACCGTGCCGGCCACCGTGCGCCCGCGCAGGGCCTCGCCAAAGACCTCCACGGGGTCCCCCGTTCGAATCCGGACCACGTCCTCCGAAAGGATGTCCGCCTCGATCTCGACGTCTTCGAGCCGGCCCAGGACCACGATGGGCGCGCCCGGCTGCAGGACCCGCCGGCTCTCCACCGCCTTCTCGATGACCACGCCGGACACGGGGGCGCGGATCTCCGTCTTCGCCAGCCGATCCTCGAGCTGGGCCCGCTCCGCCTCCCGAGCGGCGATGGTGGCTCCGTGGACTTCCCGCAGGTATTCCGGATCGTCGATCGACGCGATGAGCGCGTCCCGCTCCAGTTCCGCGGCGCGCCGGGCCGCTTCCGCTCCGCGCAAGGCCTCCTCCAGGCGGCTCACCTCGCCCTGCTGGGTCCGGTACGTCCGCTCGTACTCTTCGAAGTTCGCGCGGCTGACCGCCCCCTGCGCCAACAGCTCGCGCCGCCGTTCAAATTCGCGTCGGGCCTGTTCGAGGTTGATCCGGCCGATCTCGAGTTGCGTCGACGCCGCCGCTTCGGCCTGCCGCAACTGCTGCACCCGGGCTCGAGCGGCCTCGATGTCCGCAGGCTTCGGTTTCTGGACGTCGACGCCGGCCATCTCTGCCCGCGCCTGCTCGATGAGCGCGGTCACCCGCTGCAAGTCTTTCCGAATCTCGAAGGGATCGACCCGCGCGATTACCTGTCCCGCCTCGACCGCGTCGCCCACCTCGAGCTCCGGCCGCTCGAGGGTACCGGGCACGGGCATGTCGACGGTATACGTCGTGGCGAGCCGCGTCTTGCCTTCCTCGACGACGAACTCGCGCACCGTCCGCAGGGTCACCGCGGCGGTTTCGACTTCAACTCCGCCCGACCGCCACAGGACCGCCCCGACGACGGCCGCCGCCGCGATCGCACCCAGAACTATCCACCGCTTGACCGACATTGCATCCTCGATTTCGGGAAAGGCGCCTTCCGCCCGCGTATCCTACCCGATGGGCCCCTCCCCGACCCACCGCGACGACCCCTCCGTTCACTCCCGGGACTTGAGCACTTCGACCATGTCGAGGCGAAGGACCTTCCGGTGGGCCGCGAAGTTGGCCAGTCCCACGAACACCAGGGTGAGGATGGCCGTGTAGACGAAGGCGCGAGGCGTGATGTGAAAGGGGAGGCGGTACATCTCGGTCTCGTAGGCCTCCACCAACAGCCGGCACAGGACGGCGCCGACGGGCAGGCCCAGCACGAGGCCCGCGATGGACAGCACAACGTTCTCGTAGTACAGGATGCGCCCGACTTCCCGCGACGTGAAGCCCAGCACCCGAAGCGAGGCCAGCTCGCGGCGCCGCTCCATCAGCGAGACCAGGGTCGAATTGTAGATGATCGCGAAGGCGATGATGCTCGCGAAGAGGGCGATGATGACGTTGCTGGCCCGCATGGTGCCGCCGAGGGTCTCCATGAGGCTGTCGTAGGCGTCTTCCTTGACTGTAACCGAGGCGATGGCGGCCACGTCCTTGAGGTCGCGGGCCACGGCGCGGGCCTGACCGCGCTCCGTCCGCAGGAGGGCCGCGTTCATGGCGAAGGGTTCATCCAGAAGCCGGCTCAGGGCGTGCAGGTCCATGTAGGCCCCCGTGCCGAGGTACTGGGGCACGATCCGGGCCACCCGCGCCCGGCGAATGCCTTTGACCCGGCCGAGGAGCGGTTCGAGCGTCACGGTGTCGCCGGCCTCGAGGCCCAGATCATCGGCCAGCTTGTCGTCCACGATCAGCCCGGGCCCGTCCACCGCCACGCGGCGGCCCTCCGTATCCACCAGCCGGAACAGTTCCGCATCCGGCAAGAGGCCGGTCACGGCGATGTCCTTCTCGCGCCAGCCGTGGCCGATCCGGAAGGGGTAGGCGAGGAGCGGCTCGGCGCGGCGGACGTGCTCGAGGCGCGCAAAGTCGTAGAGCGCCCCCTTGCCGCGCTCCGACTCGAGTCCCACGCGGATGTCCTCGCGCTGGGTCACCGAGAACTGGAACGCGATGAGATAGTCCATGGCATCCGTCGAAAACTGGCCGATGAGCACCATCGACGCGGAAAGCATCACGCCCACCACCGTGAAGGCCGCCCGCAGCTTGTAGCGGCTTACGTTGCGGGCGATCATCTTGCCCGTGAACGAGAGGCGGGACCACAAGGCGGGCCACCGCTCGAGCCCGGTGCGCGTCCCCGTGCGCGGGGCCTCGGGTTGCAGGGCCTCGGCGGGCGGGATGCGCGCGGCGCGGCGGGCGGCGCTCACGGCCCCGGCCACCGCGAAGAGGGCGCCGAGCACGAAGGCGTTGAAGATCACGTCGGGATGGGCCCGCGACCGCAGCAGCGGGAACTCGAAGAACTGCTGGTAGAGCTGGACCATCCACCGAGCCAGGACCAGCCCGGCGAGGACACCCGCCGCCGTGCCCGCCGTCGACAGGAGCAGGGCGAAGCGGATGTAGTGGCCCGCCACCGCCGCGTTCGTGTACCCGTAGGCCTTGAGCAGGCCGATCTGCATCCGTTCCTGACGGACCATCCGGCTCAGGAGCACCAGCAGCACCGCCGCCGCCACGCCGAAGAACACCGACGGCAGTATCCGGGCCGACACCCCCAGGCCCTCGATCTCCGACGTCAGAAAGTTGTTCGAGATCTGGTCCTTCGCGTCCAGCGTCGAGAACACGCCGTAGGGTTCGAGGATGCCTTCGGCCCGCTCGAGGATGGCCTCGATGTCGGCGCCTTCATCCGCCAGGCCCACGAAGTCGTTGCGGGCCCCCTGCATGTTCAGGGCCTGTTCCGCGAAGGTCTCCGTCACCCACAGGATCCCGAATGCCGCCGCGTCGGGAACCAGCTCCTGGGGGTTGCGGATGGTGTACACGTATTCCGGCGACAGGGCCGTGCCCACGACCCGCAGCGTGTGCTTCCGGTTGTCGATGGAGGCCTGGAACGTGTCCCCGGGCTCCAACCCGTTCTCCCGGGCGAAGGCCTCGCTGAGGATCACCTCGGCCGAGGCCCGGGGCTCGAAGTACCGGCCCCGCATCAGGGCGATGTCGTTGATCACCGGCCGGGGCCGATCCGGCAGCGACACCAGCCGGCCGCTCCGCGGATCGTCCCGCCCCGGAATGTCCAGGTTGACGTCCTGTACGATGCGGCCGTGCACCTCCCGCACGCCGGGGATCGATTCGAGGCGAAACCGAACCGTGTCGGGCGCCCGCTCGAGGGAGATGAAGAAGTCGGCGAAGCGGTAGGCCGAGTAATAGGCGTCGCGGGTCAGGAGCAGGTTGCGGTAGCTCGCCGCCATGGCCACGTAGAGGGCCGCTCCGCTGAGCACCACGGCGGCGATGGCGGCCGACGAGCCCCGGGCCCCCCGGATGTCGCGGAAGAGCTTCTTGTACAGGACCCGCATCACCACTCCAGTTCGTCGACGGGTTTGCGCCGCTCGTTCTTCACCACCTCCCGCACCGCGCCGTCTTGAAGGCGCACCACCCGATCGCCCATGTCGGCGATGGACGCGTTGTGGGTGATGATGATCACCGTGGTGCCGAGGTCTTCGTTCACCCGGTTCAGCACGTGGAGCACCCGTTTCCCCGTGGCCAGGTCGAGGGCGCCCGTGGGCTCGTCGCACAGCAGGATGTCGGGACGTTTGGCCACGGCCCGGGCGATGGCGACCCGCTGCTGCTCGCCGCCGGACAACTGGGACGGGAAATGGTCGCGCCGCTCGTCGAGGCCCACCATGTCGAGGGCTT
>CAYVOE010000257.1:3423-7466 GCA_964452795.1 uncultured Nitrospiraceae bacterium | reverse complement strand
CGCGGGTCTGGCGGAAGTAAGTCGCGGCCGCCACCACCAGAAGCACGGCGATGAAGGCCAGGTCCACGGCGAAGCGGGGGCCGTCTTCCCAGGCGAGCCATACGTCGACGCACAGCACCGCCAGCCCCAGCAGAAGGGCCGTCGCCGCCGTCCGTACCATCGCCAGCTTTCGGACTTCGCGCCGATGGGCCCGGCGCATCCGATCCACCGCTTGCTTGAGGCGCGTCGCCGAGTCGTTCATATGTTGCCTGTCATCGCTCATCGGTTGTTCGGATCCGTTGGTCTTTCCTCATATCAGGCCGGAGCGGCGCCGGATCAGCCACTCCGCGGCCAGCAGCGCGGTCAGGGCCAGGAACACCCAGCCCTTGTCCCAGCGGTCCACGGCGCGCGCCCGTTCCCGCGACGCCCATTCGAAGGCCCGCACCTTCTCCGGCAGGTCGCAGATCCGGTCAAGGGGCAGGGCCTCGCCGCCCGTGACCTCCGCGACCGTGTTCATCAAGCCGGGGTCCGCCGCCACCAGCCGCGTCTCGACCTGGTCCGAGTAGACGGTGAATCGGGCCGTCTCCTCCTGCGGTTCGCCGATGTTGTTGCGCAGTACGGCCGCATATTCGCCTTCCGTTTCCGGGAGGAACCGGGCCACGAAAGGGCCTTCGTCGCAGGACGGTCCGGGCGCCGTCTTCCGAGATCACCTCGAGGGCGGGACGGTACTCGGCGCGGTCCACGTGGCGGGTCCACACGGACAACCGCACCGGCTCGCCGAGCGTATAGGTGTACTTGTCGGATTTGAAGGAGATGTTCTGTCCCGGAAGAAAATCCGATTCGGACAGGAGCCATCGCATCATCTGGCCCCAGAACCGGGGATAGACGTCGTCATATTCGCGGAGCTTCTCCGGCAGGAAAGACCACTGCCACAGTCCCGCCGTGCCGATGCTGAGCACCTTCCCCTTGCCGTAGCGCTGGTAGGCGATGGCGGCGATGGGCTCGCCGGGCGCGCCCGCGGCGGTCTTGGCGAGGACCACCGACATCGACTTTTCGCGCAGCACCCGGGTCACGCTGATCATCTCCGGCAACTCGCGGAGGATCGCGTCGGCGGGTTTCGGGAGATTGAAGGAGAAGGCGGGATTCGATCGGCCTTCCTCGGTCAACTCGAGCCGGGCCGCGCGCAGGGCGTCGTGATCCCAGGTCAACGGTTCCAGGGCCTCCAGCTCCGGCAGCCCATCCGCGTAGGCCTTGCCGCGGGCGAAGACCACGCTGCCGCCCCGCTCGGCCAGGTAGTCCTTGAGAAGCTGGAACTCCGCGGCCGTCAGGGCCGTATCCACGTCCCGTCCCAGGAGGATGCAGTCGTATTCGTAGAGCTCTTCGCGGGTCCGGGGGAGGCGTACGCCGGCGGTGACGGCTTCCTTCTCCGCCGTATCACTCGACAGCTTCTCGGCGACGGCGAAGGGGCGGTTGGGGGTGATATAGAACAGGGACGTCACCTGAAGGTTGGGGTCGCTGCGGAGGGCGCGCAGCATGAACTTGCTGTCCCAGCTCGGCTGGCCTTCGACCACCAGGACCCGCGATTTTTCGTCCACCACCCGGGCGAAAATGCTCCGGCGGTTGTTCTTGATGTCGGTCTCGCCGTCGAGGGGTTCCACTTCCACGCGGTAACGATAGGTCCCGCGCGCGTCCTCCCGGATGGGGAACTCGACGCGGGCGCTTCCGCCGCGGAGCATCACCTGCTGGCTGCTGACGTATTCCCCTTCCCGATACAGGTTGACCTTGACGTAGCGGTCGAGGTAGCCCGTCTGCGAGACGGTGGCGCGGACCCGGGCGGGCTGCTTCACGAACATGAAGTTCTGGTTGAGCCAGGCGGACACGAAGACGTCGCGGGTGTCGGTCTCGCTGCCCACGGCGACGGTCCAGACGGGGACGTTCAGCGATTTGAGATAGGCCGCGGCTCGGTCGGCGCCGCCGCCCGCATTCTCGCGCCCGTCGGAGATGAGCAGCACGCCCGCCCGCCGCCGCGCCGGCCACTGGTCGACCGCCTGGCTGAGGGCGCCGCCGACGTCGGTCTCCATCCCGGGTCCGTCGGGGCCGTCCGTGGAAGGTGCCATGCCCGCGGGGAAGAGATCGTTCGAGAACTCGTAGAACGTCACGTCGTAGCGTTCGGCCAGAGACCCGGCCAGGGCGGGCGCGGCGTCTTGCAGTGCGCGGCGCACCGCCGCCAGGCGCGAGGTCCCGTCGGCGTCGGGCGTCTGCATGCTGGCCGACGTGTCCACGAGCACGCAGAACACCGGTTTCTCCGTCGGTTCGTGTACCGATTCGACGCCCATGGGCCGCAGCAGCACCACGACGATCCCCGCCACCGCCAGCAGGCGCAGCCCCGCCAGGACCGCCCGGCGCATTCGCGACCCTTCCCGCCGCGTCGCCCCATAGGTCGCCACGACGAGGGCGGCGACGACCAGCCCGAGGCCGATGACGACGGGAGCGGGGAAAGGAGGTTGGAAGCCGACGGAGAACATGGCTACCTCCTCCACGCCAGGACGAGGGTCTGCTCGAACCCGAGAAGTCCAAGGACCGCCAGCAGAAGCCAGGGCCAGAGAGGCCGGCCCTCGAGCAGCTCGTCGAGCCGGTCGAGCTCGTTGCCCGCCGCGGCGACGAAACGGTCGCGAGAGACCCGCGACAATTCCCTCAGCTGGTCCGGCGACAGGGCGTCGAGGTTGCTCTCGCGGCCGTCGAGGTTCACGGCCACGGAACCGACGTGATGGTCGTCGGCGTAGACCCGGTAGAACCCGGTCAAAGGCGTCTCGGGGAAGAACACGGCTGCCTCGTCGGCGCCGATCTCGAAGGTGCCGTTGATGCGCCGGCCCTCGGGATCGGAAAAGCTCAGGCGGGCCTGGGGCGAAGGCAGGGGGACGGTAGTCGAGGCCGCCTCGCCCGCGGCGAAGGCCTTCACGCCGCCGGACAGGGGCCGGAGCCCGCGGAGCATCTCGTGGACCAGGGGCACGAAGACGGGCCGTTTCGCCAGGTCGCTCGATGCGGGCCCCGGGGAGAAGTTGCACAGCAGGATCGAGCCCAGTCCCAGCGAGCGCCGCGCCATGGCGATGCTCTGGTTGTCGTAGCGAATCAGGATCTGCCCCTGGGCGGCGTTCCGTTCCGTTGCGAAGTGGCGGTAGAAGGCAATGTCGGCCAGTGCGCCGTACTCCCGGAATTTCTGCAGCACGGGATCGTCGAAATTGGCACCTGCAAACGTCGCATGCTCGAGACGCTCACCCGCGCCGTAGTCGCGGAAGGCGGTGGTGCGGAAGGGCAAGGTCAATCCGTCTTCCGAGATCGCTTCGAGGCGGCGCAGGTTGTCGCCGTCCACCGGCGCGGTGAGGAAGTAGATCACCCCGCCGCCGTCGCGCAGGTATTCGATCAATCGGCGGGCCGAGGCCTCGGTGAAATCGCGCACGCCCGCCACCACGACCAGGTGCGCCTTCGAAGCCGCAAACCGATCGAATCGCTCCGAAGGTATAACCTCGACGGAGACGGGGCGGGCCTCGTCGCTCCGGTAGGGGTCGATGGCGCGCATGAGGAAGCGGTGAGACGCGAGAGGGTCGCGGGGGTCTTCGTCGGACAGCAGGGTCACGCGAACGCGGTCGGAGGCCCGCAGGACGAAGCCGCGGACGTTGTCGGCGTCGAGGGCGTCTTCGCCGATGCGCACCGCGCCTTCATAAAGCCCTTCTCGCGGGGGGCGGACGCGAAACGTGGCGGTGGCCGCGTCGCCGGGGTCCAGGAAAAGGTCTTGGGTCTGGCGGCGGCCGTCGAAGTCCAGCTCGACCGCCACGTTCCGCGGCGTCCGGCCGTAGTTGACGACTTTGCACGCCGCTTCCACGGTTTCGCCCGCCGCGGGCGCCGCCGGCATCGGCGTCGCTTCGACGACGGCCACGTTCTCCGGGGCCTCGTCGGCCACCGATACGAAGACCACCCGCGCCCGATCGGGCAGACGCTCGAACCGGGCGGCGGCCCAATTGCTCCGCTGGAAATCGGACACGACGTGGACCTCGGGCGATAGGCCC
>CAYVOE010000257.1:0-3413 GCA_964452795.1 uncultured Nitrospiraceae bacterium | reverse complement strand
TTGCGTTCAGTTGGCGCGCGGCCTCGGCGAGGGCGGCGTCGACATCGGCGCGGTGCAGCGTGAGCTTCGCAGCCTCGAGGTCGCGCAGGAGGGGAGGAACGTTCGCGGCCGGTTCCGAGAAGGAGCTCCGGGGCGCCGCCTCGGCCCGGATCAGGTTGACCCGATCCTTCGGGCCCAGACCCTCGACGATGCGGCGGGCGGCGACGCGGGCGCGGGCGAAGGGAGTCTGGCCGGGGCCCGCGGAGGCCATGCTCGCCGACGCGTCCAGGATCACGATCACGGCCCGTCCGTCCGAGGCGTTCGCCGCTCCGGCCGATGCCCGGGACGGCGCCACGGGTTTGAGGAAGGCCAGCAACAGCGCGGCCACCGCCGCCGTGCGCACCAACAACAAGAGGTAGTGGCGCACGCGATAGGGCCAGGACCGGCTGGCCTCGGCGGCCTTCAAGAACCGGACCGTGGGAAACACCATCCGCACGGGCGTCCGCCGCGTCAGCCAGTGAATCAGCGCCGGCACGACCACCGCCGCCGCGCCCGCCCACAACGCCGGATTCGTAAAGGTGAGGCCGAAGAGGCTCATCGGCGGGCCCTCCTCAGCAGATACCGCCGCAGCACGGCCGAGTACGGCGTCGCGGTGTGCGTGAACCGGTAGTCGATGTTGCGCGCCCGAGCCATGCCCGCCAGCGTCGCGACGAAATCCTCCATCTTCTTTCGGTATGCCGCGGCCAGATCGCGGGGCGCCGCCGTAATCGACTCGCCCGACTCGGCGTCGACGAATTCGACGCTGTCGAGGGCCGGCAGGTCCCATTCGTGCCGGTGAACCACGTGAAAGAGGATGATCTCGAAGCCCCGGTGGGTGTAGAGGCTCAGAGCTTTGAAGATGTCGCGGGGCTCGTCGAGGAAATCGCTGATAACCATCAGCAGGCCCCGCCGCCGGTGCAGGGCGTAGGCCTCGCGCAACGCCCGCGCCACCGACGTGCGTCGGCCGGCCTTCCGCGCCTCGAGGGCGTTCAACAAATTGTACAGGTGGGGGAAGGTGCCGCCCGGCGGCCGGTGGTCGGTGATCCGTTCGTCGAACAGGGTCAACCCCACCTTGTCGCCCTGCTTCACCATGAGATAGGCCAGCGACGCCGCCAGGCAACAGGCGTACTCGAGTTTCGACGGGCCCGGGTCGGGCAGGTCGCGCCGGTAGTCGGGTCCGCCGAAGCCCATGGACGCGCTCCCGTCCACCAGCAGGTAGCCGTTCATGTCCGTCTCTTTCTCGAAGAGCTTGATGAACGGGCGGTCCGACCGGGCATAGGCCTTCCAGTCGATGCTGCGGATCTCGTCGCCGGGATGGTACTCGCGGTAATCGACGAATTCCGACGAGGAACCCTTGTAAGGAGATGTGTGGCGGCCCGCGTAGGCCCCCTCCACGACGACCCGCGCCGTGAACAGGAGGTTCTTCAGGCCCCGCAGCTCTCGAGGGCTCAGGTATTTCCAGCGCCGGGCGGTGCCGACGCCGGCGGGTTGTGCCATGGCATCGCGCTCCACGGAACGAAACGAGTCCGGGACTCGTCCGGAATCCCTCTCAACTCGCCGCCCGGTAGTCCGCTTCCTTTACGATCCGGGTCAGCCGCTCCACGATCCGGGCCGCATCGATCCCTTCTCCCGTGGCATTGTAGTTGGGGATTACGCGGTGTCGAAGCACCGGCAACGCCACCGCCCGGACCTCCTCGCACGACGGCGCCGGCTTGCTCCGCAGCAGGGCCAGGGCCTTGGCGCCCAGAACCAGGTACTGAGACGCCCGCGGACCCGCGCCCCATTCGACGTATTCCTTTACAAAGGTGTCGGCGCCGGATTCGCGGGGACGGGACGCGCGGGCGAGGTCAACGGCGTATTCCAACACGTGCCGCGACACCGGAACCCGCCGCACCAGATCCTGATACCGAACCACCTCGGCCTTGCTGAACACCTCGCGGACGGCCGGCGCGTCGCGGGTGGTCGTCTCGTCGGCGATCCGCAGCTCGTCTTCCCGGGCGGGATAGTCGATGTCGATGCTGAACATGAACCGGTCCAACTGGGCTTCCGGCAGCGGATAGGTTCCCTCATGCTCGATGGGATTCTGGGTGGCCGCGACGAAAAAGGGGCGCTCCAGGGGAAAGGTGGCGCCCGCGGCGGTGACGGTGTATTCCTGCATGGCCTCGAGCAGGGCCGCCTGGGTCTTGGGCGGGGTGCGATTGATCTCGTCCGCCAGGACGAGGTTGGCGAAGAGGGGGCCCTTGACGAAGCGCAGGACGCGCTCGCCTGTGACGGGGTCGTTCTGGAGAATCTCCGTGCCCGTGATGTCGGAGGGCATGAGGTCGGGCGTGAACTGGATACGCTTGAAATCCCAGCCCAGGGTGCCGGCGAGGGTCTTGACCAGGAGGGTCTTGGCCAGCCCCGGCACCCCCACGATGAGCGCGTGGCCCCGGCTGAACAACACCGCCATGAGCTGGGTGATCACCCGGTCCTGGCCCACCACCACCTTGTGGATCTCGTCCCACAGGTCGCGGCATCTCTCTCGGAACTCCGTCGCCAGTTCGAGGTCGGAGGGGCTCATCTTCGTATCGCCGGATGAAGAGGGCATCGGGACCCTTTCGTTCCGCGCCGGCCGCGGCGCATCTACGGGTGGAACGCCGACAAGGTATGAGGGGGTGACGCGGCGGGCCGGGACGGCAGGCAAGACCGGTAAGTTCGCTCGGACATCTCTATAAACTCCGAGGCCGCAAGCGGGGCGACTGACAAGGTCATTGTGCGCCATAGCCGTATCGGTGTCAATCCGCCCGGAGGAACTCGTGACGAAGGGAACGAGCAGCCGCCGCGGCCCCCTTCCGGTTGCGTTTTCCGTATCGGAGATATAGAGTACAGACAACCAACGACTCGACGGCCGAGAGGGGGGTACAACCATGCCGAATCTTGCAATCCGAGGCGGTGTGCCGGTGCGCGACAAGAGCGCGTCGTGGCCGAAATGGCCCATCCACGACGCCCAGGATGTCAAGCTGATTCAGAAGGTGACCGAGTCCGATCGGTGGTCCTTCGACGGACCGTACGAGTGGCAGTTCGCCAAGTCCTTCACCCAGTACCTGGGCGCCAAGCACGGCCTGTGCTGCGCCAACGGTACCGTGGCGATTCAACTGGCCCTCGAGGCCCTCGGCATCGGTGCCTACGACGAAGTCCTGGTGCCCGCCACCACCTGGCAGGCCACGGCCGCCGCCTGCCTCGACGTCAACGCCGTGCCGGTCCTCATCGACGTGGAACCGGACACCTGGTGCATCGACCTCGACCTCGCCGAGAAAGCCATCACGAAGCGGACCAAAGCCCTCATCGTCGTCCACCTCTACGGCTGCATGCCCGACATGGACCGCGCCCGGCGCCTGTGCAGGGAGCACAACCTC
>CAYVOE010000256.1:2055-7489 GCA_964452795.1 uncultured Nitrospiraceae bacterium | reverse complement strand
ACCTCGCCCGGCTGCACCGTCACGGCCCGCACCCACCGGTCTTCCGTCAGCTCCGACGGCACGCGGAAGTACATGTAGTCGAAGACCCCTTCCGCCGGCAGGCTTATCGGCTCGGGAAGGGACACCACCCGGTCGGGCGGACCCAGGGGCCATTCCGACGCGTCCGGGGTTTCGACCGCCGCGAGCGGATCCTCGCCCTCGCCCCGGGGCGTGCCGCTTTCGACCCATGCCGTAAGCAAGCGCGCCTCTTCCAGCGTGAGGCCGCGGTCGTTCGCGAAGGTCCCCACCGTGTGGTCGGCGTGCCACGGCGGCATGCGCTGGGTGAGCACCACCTCGCGGATCATGGGTCCCCAACTGCTGACGTCCTCGTAGTCTTCAAAGGCGAAGGGGGCGGCCCCGCCGTCGGTGTGGCAGGTGATGCATTTGGCGGCCACGATGGGCGCCACGTTGCGGCTGTAGGAGATGTCTTTGGGCGGTTCCTTCACGTTGATGAGGCAGCCCCGGACCTCGGTCTGAGGCGTTTCCACATCTCGCCCGTTCAATACCGCTTCCAGGGCGTCTTGAAGCCCGCGCTTTTCCGGTTCCGCCTTCGCCGTGCCGTACCCGAACCGGTCGTCGATGGCGCCGCGGTAGACGACGCGCCAGTTCCGCGGATTGATGACGAGGGCCTCCCCGGTGCGGGTCACGCCCAGCATCCGCGTCACCGTCTGGGCGTCGTCGCGCAGGATTGGCAAGTCGATGGCGAACTCTTCGGCCTCGCGGGCCACGTCGTCGCGGGAATCCTGAGGATTGGCGTTCACCATCAGAAACACCACGCCCCGCTCGGCATATACGTCGCGCAGGCGCTTCAGTTCCGGCACGCTCTGCCGCACGATGGGACACCCGTTTCCGCCGTAGAACAGCACCACCGCCGCCGCGTCTCGGTAACGGTACAGCTCGTGGGAACGACCCCGGTGATCGGGCAGGCGGAAATTGTCCACCCGGACCGGCTCGTCGAGCCCATACCCCGCAGTCCCGGCCAGCACAAGGACGGAACCGATGAGGAGGACGGAACACGTGCGCATTTTGCGTAACCCTCTGAACGCCTGGATACGGCCGCGGAAACCGGACCGCAGCCCCTCCGCCACAATAGTGAAATGCCGCAAGGGGTGCAACTAATCAATTTCAGACATGTCCCAGACCGCGAAGGGAGAGAACAGGTTTCGAGTGAGACCCGAGGTCAAGCGGGCGCGACGACTCCCCCATGTGGTACCTTTCTGAAACATAAGAAGTCAGTTGGCTCGATTTCAGGATGGATCCATGCTTCGGACGGCGATCGTCATCGCGACGGCGATGGGATTCCTCGCGGCGGAACCGGCACAGGCGCCGGAAAGACCCTCGGCCGCCGGGCCGCGGTTGGGAACGATCTACGAACTCGAGGTCGAGGTCGGCCCTCCCGAAAACCTCCGCCGCCTCGACGGGTTCGACATCGGCAACTACCGGCGCGGCGTGGCCACGGTCTACGCCACGGCGGCGGAGCGGGACCGGCTCGCAGCGCGAGGGTTCGACTTTCGCCTGGTGCCTCCGCAAGAGGACGACAAGGTCCTCGGCCTGTATCACGATTACGAGGCCCTTACGGCCGAGCTCGAGGCCTTCGCCGATGCCTATCCCGAGATCACCCGGCTTTACTCGCTTGGAACTTCCGTGGAGGGCCGGGAGTTGTGGGCGCTCCTGATCACCGACAACCCGGACGTGGAAGAGGACGAGCCGGAGTTCAAGTACGTCTCCACCATGCACGGCGACGAGCCGGTGGGCACCGAGTTGCTGCTCTATTTCATCGATTGGCTGCTGCGCGACTACGGCCGCGACCCGCGCATCACCGCCCTCGTGGACGAGACCGCCGTCTGGATCGTCCCCTGCATGAACCCCGACGGGCTTGAACGGCGCCGGCGGTACAACGCCCAGGGCTTCGACCTTAACCGAGCCTTTCCCGAGTATCCGGTGCATTTCGCCGGCACGTTGTACGACACGCCGTTGAACACCGCCGGCCGCCCGCCCGAGGTGGCCCGCATCATGGAGTGGACCGCCGAGAACCGGTTCGTCCTGTCGGCCAATCTCCATACGGGCGCCTTGCTGGTGAACTACCCCTACGACGACGACGGCGTGCCTTCGGGAACCGACGCGCCGACGCCGGACAATGCCCTGTTTCGAGACCTCGCCCTGCGCTACGCCGTCCACAACGTTCCCATGTACACCAATCCCGACGACCCCGACAGCCCGAGCAACCCGGACGGCATCACCAACGGCGCCGCATGGTACGTCATCACGGGGAGCATGCAGGACTGGAACTACCGCTACGCGGGCTGCTTCGAGGTCACCCTCGAGCTGTCCGAAATCAAGCGCCCGTCGGCCCTGACCCTGGCGGGGTTGTGGGAAGACAACGCGGAGTCGCTGCTCGTGTATGCGGAATCCGTTCACCGGGGCGTCCGGGGCCGCGTGACGGATGGGCGCACCGGCGATCCCCTGTCGGCGAAAGTCCGGGTGGAGGGCAATTCCCAGCCCGTTTTCACCGATCCCGACGTGGGCGATTACCACCGCCTGCTCCTTCCCGGCGAGTACACCCTGGTGTTCTCCGCGCCGGGGTATCTGCCCGTCGCGATCGAGGGGGTCGGGGTTGACGACGGCCCGGCCACCCGTCTCGATGTGGAACTGATACGGCCCTCCGTCGACGTCAACGGCGACGGCCGCACCGACGCCCTGGACGTGCAGGTGGTGGTGAACGGCGCCCTGGGACGTCCCGCCCCGCCCGAGGCCGACATCGACGGCGGCGGCATTACGGCTACCGATGTGCAACTCGTTATCAACGCGGTACTTGCGTTGTAGTCGCCGACGCGGCTCGTGCAAGTTTCGCGCGCGTGTGTTATATTTCGACTAGATTCCTGCCGTGCCGCGCGCCGCTCCGGACCTCTCCGGACCCAGCGGGCTCGTCCCGATCCCCTAAAACGGCGCCGGCCGTGCGGCGGCTCTCTCCATATGTCGAGAAGGGCCGCGTCTCAACAGTCAGACTAAGGACCCGATTCGGACCTCACCCCCACCTGCGATCCGCGTGAGAACTGTGCCTCCCCATGCTTACGTGCGACGCAGGTACAGGAGTACCCTCCATGAAAATCTCCTTGCTCCGCGCCTGTGCCCTGGGCGCGACCCTGGCGTACGCCGGCACCGCATTCGCCGATGATCTGGTCATCTCGGCCGACCCGGTCCCCGCGCCCACCGTGACGATCATCCAGGAAACGCCCGCTCCCACGGAACCCGCCCAACAGCACGTCACCGTGGTGAAAGAGCCGGTTGCCGAGATGCGCGTCGAACACGAGGCCGTGACGGACATCGACGGCGACGACGTGACCTCCATCATCGTAAAGACCCAGCCGCCGGCTCCCAAGGAAGAAGTCGTCCGCATCGAGAGCCGCCCGTCCGAGGACTACACCTGGGTGCCCGGATACTGGCAATGGGACACGGCCCGCAATGAGTACGAGTGGGTCCCCGGCACCTGGCGGCGCTCCATCCCCGACATGACCTGGCATCCCGGTCACTGGGAGCAGACCGACGCCGGCTGGCGATGGATCGGCGGCTACTGGGCTCCGGCGACCACGACGCGATTGACCATGGTCGCGGAAGCCCCGCCCGCCCCGCGTGCGGAAGAACGGCCCGTCTCCCCCGGCGCCGATTATATCTGGATCTCCGGCCACTGGGACTACGAGAACGGCCAGTATGTCTGGCATTCCGGCCGGTGGGAACGTCCCACCCAGGAAGGCATGGTCTGGGTCCCGGGCCGCTGGGTCCAGACGGGGGAGGGCTACACGTATATCGCCGGTCGGTGGGACTATCCGGTGGAAAACCGTGCCTATGTCGTGACGCGGGTTGAAGGCGCGCCGGGAACCACCGGCGAACACTTCGATAACCAGGAAGATCGGGTCCTGCCGCAGCCGGGTCCCGAACGGGACGACAACTAGACGGCGCGGAACCGTGCCGCTCCCTTCTGCCGCCCGGAGGCCCCGGCTTCCGGGCGGCTTGTCGTGTCCTCCGGGGAGACGCCGCCCGTTCCCTCCGGCGGGGCGGCCCGGATTCGCGCCCGCGAAGTCCCTCTGCTATATTGGGCGCCTGTTACCCATACACGGACGACACACCCGGCGGAGGAAGCAATGAAGCGGGCTCAGGCTGCTCTTGAACACGTGCAGGCGCACCGAGAATACCATCTCAAGCAACTGATGGAATGGGTGGCGATCCCCAGCGTATCCACCCTTCCGGAGCACCGGGAAGACGTGCTCCGCGCGGCGCGCTGGGTCGCCGCCGAGCTCGAACAGATCGGCATGACGTCCGTCGAGATCATCCCGACGGAAGGGCATCCGGTGGTCTACGCCGAGAGCTTCCGCGTCGCCGGCGCTCCCACCGTCCTGGTGTACGGCCATTACGACGTCCAGCCCGCAGACCCCTTCGACGAATGGACCTCTCCGCCGTTCGAGCCCACCGTACGCGGCGACTACCTCTACGGCCGCGGCGCGTCGGACATGAAATCCCAGATCTTCGGCCAGATCAAGGCGGTCGAGGCTCTGGTGAAGACCTCCGGCCTGCCCGTCAACCTCAAGTACCTTCTCGAGGGCGAAGAGGAGATCGGCTCGCCCCACCTCGGCCGGTTCATCGACGAACACCGGGATCGCCTGGCCTGCGACGTGGTGCTCAACGCCGACGGCGGCATCCACGCGCCCGACCAGCCGTCCATCACCTATTCCCTGCGGGGGCTGGCCTATTTCGAGCTCGAGGTGCGGGGACCCGCCAAGGACCTCCACTCCGGTCTCTTCGGCGGCACGGTCCTCAACCCCATCCAGGCCCTGTGCGAGTTGGTCGCCGGCATGCACGACGCCGACGGGCGGGTGACCCTGCCGGGTTTCTACGACAAGGTCCGGTCCCTGTCCGACGAAGAGCGCGAACTCCTGTCGCGGGTGCCCTATTCCGACGAGGAGTGGCTCAAGGTAACGGGGGCTCCGAGCCTGTGGGGCGAGAAGGGCTACAGCACCATCGAACGCATGGGCGCCCGGCCCACCCTCGAGCTCAACGGCATCGTCGGCGGTTTCACCGGGGAAGGCTCGAAGACGGTCCTGCCGGCGCGGGCCCTGGCGAAGATTTCGATGCGCCTGGTGGCCGATCAGGACCCCGCCGAGCTCCACGGCATGCTGTGCGCCTACCTGCGCGAGAGGGCGCCCGAGGGCGTGACCTGGGAAGTGCGCGAGCTGACCCACGGGGAAGGGGCCATCATGGACCGCAAGTCTCCGTACATGCGGGCGGCGGAGCAGGCCCTCCGGGACGTGTTCGGACGGGACCCCCTGTTCAAGCGGGAAGGGGGGAGCGTCCCCGTGGTCGGCATGATGCAGAAGAAGCTCGGCGTCGACTCGGTGATGTT
>CAYVOE010000256.1:0-2045 GCA_964452795.1 uncultured Nitrospiraceae bacterium | reverse complement strand
GTGATGTTCGGGTTCGCCCTGCCCACCGACGGCATCCACGGGCCCAACGAGCACCAGCACATCCCCACGTTCTATCGCGGCATCGAGGCCCAGGTCCGGTTCCTGGCGGCCCTCGGAGCGGGGGCCGGCGGCTGATCCGGCGCGGTTCCCGGGGTTGGCCTGTGGGTCGTCGCGGTTTATATATGGTTTCTTGAGCCGGGAGGGCGGCTCTTGTCGATTCGATTCTCCAGAGGAGCGTAGCGTCCATGAAGACGTGGCGGTTTGCCGGAATCAACTTCGACCACATGCATATGGGCGACAACCTTCGGATGGTTCACGAGCATCCGAGGGCGGAGATCGTGGGACTGTGCGACGAGCAACCCACCCGCATGGCCGACGCGGCGCGCCGCTTCGACGTTCCGGCCGAGCGCATCTTCACGGACTACCACGACTGCCTCGAAGAGACCGAGCCGGACATTGTCCTGCTGTGCCCGGCCACGGCCCGGCACGGCGAATGGACCGAGCGGGTGGCCCCCTACGGCGTCCACATCATCATGGAAAAACCCTTTGCCGCCAGCCTGGCCGAAGCGGACGCCATGATCCAGATGATGGCCTGCACCAAGAAGCTCCTGGCCATCAACTGGCCCCTGGCCTGGTATCCGCCCCACGTCACGACCAAACGCCTCATCTCCGAGGGTGCCATCGGCGAGGTCCTCGAAGTTCATTACTACGACGGAAACCGCGGGCCCCTCTGGCACGTGGCCGACAAGGTTCCCACCACGGAGGATCAGGCACGGCGCAAGTCGGAAAGCTGGTTCTATCGGAAGGAATACGGCGGCGGGTCTCTGCTCGACTACCTCGGTTACGGCGCCACCCTGGGCACCTGGTTCCTCGACAACCGCCTGCCCATCGAAGTCACCACCGTGGTGGACCAGCCTCCCGGTCTCGAGGTCGACGAGCACAGCATCACCGTGGTCCGCTATGCCACGGGATTGTCGAAGTTTGAAACCCGCTGGGGCACCTTCACCGACCCCTGGACCCATCAGCCCCAGCCCAAGTGCGGGTTCGTCGTCGTCGGCACCGAAGGCACCCTCAGCAGTTACGACTATGAGGAAACGGTGCGCATCCAGACCCGCGATTGTCCCGAAGGCCGAGACATCCCCGTGGACAAGCTCGTCCCGCCCTATCAGAACCCCGTGCAGTACGTCATCCATTGCCTCGAGACCGGCAAGCCCCTCGAGGGGCCGCTGTCGCCCGAGGTGTCGCGCATCGGACAGCAAATCGTCGACTCCGCCGTCCTCAGCGCGCGGGAGCGGCGGACCGTTCCCCTCGTCGGCGATGCCCGGACTTCGCCCGCCGGCGCCCCTCGTACATAGGCGGAAATGCTCGACTGGAAATCGGCCGTCCGGTTCGGCACAATAGGGCCGTAAGCGACTCTTCCGGTTGGAATCCGCGTTTTTTCCTGCCGGGAGCCGCGCGGTTCACAACCGGTTTGACCGCTCCGCATAGGCGAGGAAAGTGGCTTTTACATGACGTCGGTAGCTCAGAAGTACCACACGGGGGCCCTTCACACCCGCTCGATCTTCAAGAAGCAGATTGTCGCTGTTTCGGGCGCCGCGCTGGTCCTCTACATCATCTTTCATCTGGCGGGCAACCTGCTCCTGCTGGCCGGTCCCGAGATCTACAACGGCTACGCGGGACGGCTCCAGTCCCTGGGACCCGTGCTGTGGGTGGCCCGGCTGGCGCTGCTGGCAGTGTTTGTCGCCCATATCTATTTCACTATACTCGTGACGCTGGAGAACCGCCGCGCCCGGGGCGTGGCCTACGAGTCCTTCGACCCCAAGGGCGATCGACGCTGGACCACGCAGACCATGATCTATACGGGGCTGCTGGTGTTTGCGTTCCTGTTCCTGCATCTCTACGACTTCACCCTGTCGGCGCACCACGGCGAACGCACCGTAATCGAAATGATGGACCCGCCCCGCGAGCTCGGACTGTTCGGGCTGGTGTGGAATCGGTTTCTGGTGATTCCGCGCTCGATTTTCTACATCCTGGCGGTGACGGCC
>CAYVOE010000255.1:0-7588 GCA_964452795.1 uncultured Nitrospiraceae bacterium | reverse complement strand
ATTCTTATTAGTTTTTGCTATTGACTTGGCGTGAATATAGCTTCCCATTTTATCCTCATCAGCCGCGAATTGATCAGGGCCTGGCGCATCTCCTGGGCGTACTGAGGCTCCCAGGAATGCTTGGCGAGGGCCGCGTAGACCAGGATCTTGTGGGCCTGCTCCAGTTGGCGGTCGTAGGCCTGGCGCATGTCCGACTTCTCCTGCTTCTGCTCATCGGCGCCGGGAGCCGGAGGCTGCTGGCCCGGTTGCGCCTGCGGCGCGGCCAGGGGCTGCCCCAACGGGGCCGGCTGCGGGGTCGCCGGCTGCGGCGAAGCGGCGGGCTGGCCTTCCATCTTGTGGGCCTTGTCGCCCTTGAGCATGTCCATGGGGATGAGCCGCTGGGCCAGGAAGTAGTCGGTCACGATGTGGGCGATGTCGGCGGCATGCTGATCGCGGATGGTGGACCAGCGCATGGTTTCCGCCGCGTTCTTCTCGGGGTCGCCGGCGAACTGGCGCAACTGATTCGAGGCCTGCTCGAGCTTCTGGATGTGCTGCTCGAGGGCCTGGAACTGATGCTGGTCCGCCTGCTCGCCGCCCAACTGCATGCGAGCCATCTTCTCGGCGGGCGACATCTCCTTCTGGGCTTTCGCTTCGTGGGCTTTCGCTTCGGGCGCGCCCGGTTGTTGCGCTTGCGGAGGCGCGCCGGGCGGTTGCGGGGCGCCGACGGCCGGGGCGGCGGGCGGCTGGGGCTGGGGCTGCGGATTCGCTCCCTGCTGGGCCAGGACCGGCAGGGCCAGGGCGACGGCGATCGCCAGGACAACGGACATCTTGAGGTTCATGGTCCTTCTTCTCCTTGTGTGCTTTCGGGCGCAGTGCGCCGAGGAGGATTGCGGCCCGGCCGTGTCGAGGGACCAAAGGGGGGCCGCAAAACCAAGGGATGGATCAACTGGAAAGAAATGGGGAACGCGAGACGCGGGTCTCGGGACGGGGAGGCTTGAAACTTCCGATGCGGCCGGAGCCGCGAGGGGAGGTCGGCCGCGGCCGGGAAGGCCACGACACCGTCAGCATAACACGCCGGCCTTTCGCTGTAAAGGTCCGCCCATTCCTTTGACGGGCGAAGCGGCCTCTGCTAAGGTATGGCGACCCCCGGGCGGGTGCCCGGAATCCGCCGAGCCGCGCGGAAACCGCAGCGCCGGCGCACGTTCTTCCAACCGGCCCGCGCCGGGTTTCCAAGAGGATGCACGCCCATGTCTGAAGCCGTCGACCGATTTGCCCAGGAGCTCGAGAGCCGCTTCGACCCGAACCGGGCCGGAGGCATGAACGCCGTCTATCGGTTCGTGCTGTCCGACGAACCGGACGGCGAGGTGGAGGCCTACATCGACAACGGCGCGCTGCGGGTGGCGCCCGGCAAATCGGCCGAACCCGATATTGTGCTCGCCGCGACCAAGGACGACTGGCTGCGTATCCTGCACAACGAAGTCAGCGGGCAAATGGCTTTCCTTACCGGAAAACTCAAGATTCAGGGCGACGTGTCGCTCGCCATGAAGCTGCAGAGCCTGTTCCAGATTTCTTAAACCGACCGGCCCGCGCCTGTCACGCCGGAAGGACCGGGTGAATCGAATGCGCCTCCCCTGGATGGTTCCGCTGGCGGTGACAGCGCTGTTGGCCTCGGCCTGCGGCCGGGGCCACCCGGCGCCCGAGACGGGCCGTGCGGATGTGGCCGTCGACGTCCCCCGGGGCGAACCCCTCGAGGCCACCCTCTACCGCCCCATGGCCGATCCGCCCGCGGGGCTCCTCCTCCTCACCGACGCGGGCGGCGAGCGCATCGGTTGGGTTCCCCTGGCGACCCGGGCCCGCGACGACGGGTTCCTGTCGCTGGCCGTGGATCTGCCCCGCCTCGAACAATTGCCCGACGACGAAATCCGCCGGGCCCTCCACGACGACATCGCGGCCGCCCTCGAGGCCCTGGTGGATGAGGGCGCCCCGGCCGGAAGCCTGGGCCTGGTCGGTGCCGGAACCGCCGCCAACCTCGCCCTCGACTTCGTTGTGGAACACCCCCGGGCCGTGCAGGCCCTGGTGCTGGTGTCTCCCGGATTGGAGCTCGGCGGGATCGACGCCCGTCCCCGCGTCGACGCTTTCGAAGGCGTTCCCGTTCTCTTCGTCACCATGACGGGCGACGCTTACGGAGCCGCCAGCGCGCGGTCCTTGCGCGAACGGGTCAAGGGGTTCTCCGAACTGCACGAGTATTCCGGCTCCGCCCGGGGCGAAGACATTTTCGCCCTTTCCGAAAGCGCCCTCGAACAGGTGGTCTACTGGCTGGGCAAGGTACTCAATGTCACGGATTCGGCGGGGGTCTTCCCGGAAGAAGATGAATAATTCCGGGGTGAAGCACGCGTAGCGAAGGGTGCGTCGGGGGCCCGAAGGGGGGCCTTACAGCTCCTCGTCCATGACGCGAATCTCGCGCTCGATCGCCTCGGTGTTGCGCCACTGCTCTTCCTTCCAGAAGTTGAGGGCGCTGATGGCTTCGGGCCGGAGATCGCGCAGGTCCACCACGGTGGGCGATACGAAGATCAGCAGGTGCGAGTTGGTGGCTTCCGACTTGCGGGACCGGAAGGGCAGCCCCACCACGGGCAACCGACCCACGATGGGGACGCGACGCTCGGTCTTGCGCACGATGCGGCTGGACAGACCGCCGATGACCAGGGTCTGGCCGTTGGGAACCAAAACCATGCCGAGTTGCTGCCGGACCGAGAGCACGGGCAGGTCAACGCCGCGGATGCGGTCGATGCGGACCACGTCGCTCACCTGGAGTCCGGGGTCTTCCAGGTTGATCTGGACCATGTCGTCCGGGGGCGGCAGCACGGTGGGCGTAAGCTTCATGTCGACGCCCACCTTCTTCCACTCCACCTTGAGGTTATTGAGTCCGTTGGGCTGGATCGCGAGGGACTGGTAAGGCACCTCGCCACCCGCGTGGATCTCCGCCGGCATGTTGTCGATGACCAGCAATTCGGGTTTCGACAGGAGGTCCACGTCCGACTTCCGCTCGAGACCGCGAATGATGCCGTCGATGGTGCCGCTCCCGTCCTCGACGAGGGTGAACTCGAACCCCGCGCCCTGGCGCGTCTGGACGCCGTCGGCGATGGTGCCCGAGAGGTCGGGCCGCAGGTTGTCCGGGAAGGGGTTGTTGTCCGGGGCGGGGAGCACGGTGGCGTAGTCCGGGCTGGACAAATCGAACAACTGGGTGCGGATGCGCTCGACGCTGCCGCTCTGCTCGATGCCGTCGACGAAGCGCACGTAGTCGAGGTTGGCCCCGATATCGCGCAGCCCCTGCTCCGAGGTCTCGCTGATCCACACCTGGATCTGCACCTGCTTAAGCGGGGTCAGGGGCGGCGGAGCGGGGGGAGCCGCTTCCGCGGGAGGCGCCTCGGCCGGAGGCGCTTCTTCCGCGGGCGGGGCTTCCGCCGGGGCCGCCTCGGCCGGAGGCGCTTCCGCCGGAGGAGCCTCCGCAGGCGGGGCTTCGGCCGGAGGAGCCTCTGCGGGCGGAGCCTCGGCCGGAGGGGCCTCCTCCTGGGCAAAGGCCCCGAAGGCGCCCGTCAACAGGATCAGGACGACCGCGATACCCCGGGAGAGCATCATTCCATCCCTCCCAGGTCCGCGTCGATGCCCTGGTTACGGCCGGATTCGCCGGCGATGCCTTCGGCGATGCCGCGAGGCACTTCGGTGATGTCCTGGATGACGTCGGTCAGCACGTCGGTGGGCCGGAGCCGGCGCTCTTCCTCCGGGGCTTCGGAGAACCCGTGGGTATCGGCGACGGTGTAGGCGGGCCTCCAGGCCTCGGCCTTGATCAGGAACACCAGTTCGCGGCGTCCTTCGTGGCGGGACCGGTTGCCCAGGGTGGCCGACAACGGCGACGACAGGAAGTTCCCGGGGATCACACGCTCGGCCATGGCCACGGCCACGTCTTCGGCCTCGGGCAGCCAGGGGAGCGTGTCGAGATCCTTGTTTTCCGTATTTCGGTAGAGCCCTCCGAGGACCAGCACCTGCCCGTGGCGCACCCATACATGGGTGACGATGCCGCGGGAGATGAATTCGGGGGCGGTGATGCCGTTCTGAGCCAGGGAGAAATCGGAGCCGCCGGCGAGCCGGTCGTCGAGCTTGACGATGAGCCGCTGGCCCAGTTCCTTGACGTCGGCGGTGATGTCGAGCTTGACGTAGGTGTCGGTGGTGGTGGTCCAGTTGCCGTCGTCGTCGACGACCTCGACCGGGTTGACGACCAGGGTGACGCCCGTGTCGCGGAACTCGGTGGTCTGGGTGGGGGTGTTGCCCACCACGACGGTGTTTTCGTAGGGCACCGACACCACGGTCTTGATGGTGGCCGGCTGGCCGATCATGGCCATGGTCTTGGGGCGCGAGTGGATGTACGCCCGGTTCTCGTCGGCCAGGGCCTGAAGGACCAGCTCGAGGGCGTAGTCGTCGAAGAAGATCTGGTCGAGGAACACGGTGAGGCCCGCCGCCGTGCTCGACGGGAAGGTGATGTCGGCGCTGGTGATGGCCCCGCTGGGCGTGGTCACGCCGCCGTAGGGCTTGGGCTTGCTGATCTGGGCCAGGTAAGCGCTCAGCCCCGTCTCGACACCCTTGCTGGTCTGGAACTCGACCACCTTGACCGAGACGTTGACCTGCTTGGGCGGCTGGTTCGGCAACTGGCCGAGGGCGGCGCCGGTCCACAGCGCGCAGACCGCCGTCAGAAGTCGAAGTATGGACGGCCGCCGGCTGCTCATCGCTGGAACACGGGCACCACTTCGTGCCGGTTGATGTCGTCTATGTTGGGGAAGTTGCTGAACCGGACGGTAAAGGCCCGCACTTCGTCGGGGTTCATGCGGCCGATGTTGACGGTGTTGGTGTCGTAGACGACGTTGCCGAAGCCGTACAACGTGACGATGACCTGTACGCCGTACAGGATGCTGTCGCTCCGGTTTCGCACCTGTCCCGTCACCACGTAAAATTTCCTTTCCCGCGTCAGGAGATCCCGCCCGCTCTTGAAGGCGGTGGTGTTGACCACCCGCAAGGGCTCCGCCTCGATGGCCCGGCGCTGAACCTCCTCGGGCGTCAGGATCACATAGGTCCCGTTCGGCAGGAACTCGATCCGCGACGCCAGGGTGGCGTCGGCGCCGAAGTTCGGCTGCTCCGCGACCAGGCCCGCGTAGATCTCCGCCGCCTTGACGTAGTCGCCCCGACGCCAGAGCAGGTCGGCCAGTTCGAGCCGAAGCTCGCCGTTATTCGGGTCCTGAGCCAGCCGCGCCGTCACGTCGTCGATGCGCTGATTCAACTCGTCGGGCGTGTCGTAGATCTTGGCGTACACGTCGCTGACCTTGGCGATGTAGGCCTCGCTCTCGGCCGCGTACCGCCCTTCCGGCGCCAGCTCCTGGTATGCGCGGAACATGTTGATGGCGTCGCGATATCCCTGCATCTTGTAGTAGGCCACGCCCAGCCAATAGTGGGCCTCGGCTGCCGCGGGCGAACCCGGATACTTGGATATCACGTGGACCAGCCGCGGGATCGCCACGGCGGCGTCGTCGGTCTCCAGCAGGCGCCGAGCCGTCTCGACCTCTTCTTCCGACGCCCTCTGATCGGCCAGCCTGTCCTTAAAGAAAGGCGGATTGAGGCTGGGCGATGTGGACCGAGGCGTCACGCAGGCGCCCATGATTCCCACCAGCAGCAGCACCCCCCATACTTGCCCCCGTGTGCCGCGACGCAGACTCCTCCCGAAATTCAAGTGGACGGCCCCCGTGCCCTACCGGGCATTCTTGCGCGCCGGATCCATAGTCTTGATGATGAGCTTCGTCACATCGTCGGCCGGGATGGCGGGGTTGAGGCTTTCAAGGTAGCCTTCGGCCGTGATCAGGTCGTACTCGGTGTCTTCACCGAAGCCCGAGATGGCCTGGACGGCGCGATCGCTGGCCTTGCTGAGCAAGATCCAATACTTGCCCGTGCCCTTTTCTACCTTCTTATCCTTCAGTTCCTTATACTCCGGGGTAGCGCGAATCACTTCTTCGTAATTGACCTCGCCGGGTTTCTCGAAATTCGTGGGCTCTCCCCAGAATACCTTCTGCGCGTCAAGCTGGTCCGCCGGGATCGAAAACGCTATAAAACCCGCTCCCATAAAGGGCATAGCCACCAGGAGAAGGACCAAAGATTGCGCCATTTTCCGCATTGGTGCGAACCTCGTATGCGCCTGGAAACGTCCGCCTTTTACCGCGATCGGTCCAGGTCGGTTCTGCCATTGCCGACTGGCTGCTACTCGTGTCCAAGAAACGTAAACCTGCCCCAATCTCGCAACGCAATTCGCTGATTACGACTATCGGCTGTGGGTAGCAGATTCTTGACCACTACTTGTTGTTGTTCCCTTTGCCCAATATGCCGTATGTACGGCCGGGGCCGTCACCAAACCACGAGACCGCTTTTACCCTACCTACTATCCTTCCCGTCGGGGAAAAGTTCCGCTCCCGCGACGGCGATCGGATCGTGCCCACGGTCTTCATATGGTACACCCCACAAGCGCGTCCGTCACAGAAAGCGGGCGCTCATGGGCGTGATCTGGCCATAAGCCCGAATGTTTCAACAAGTTATATATTGTAGACAATTAACAACGACCGAGTCAAACCGGGGACGGAGCGGGCCCAGGGGTGGCTCGAGCGTCCCGCCCGAGCATGTAACAAAACTCAACCCCAGGCCACGACGGGGTTAACGGAACGGGGGACGGCTGCGTTAGGTCTTTGACAGCTTTGCCGTTCCGCCTTAGAATGGCTCGCACCTCTGGGAAACGTCCATGGAAAGGATAGAGTGCATGGGGCGCTGGATTCTGCCTGTTCTGATCGTCCTGATGGCCCCGCCGCGACCGGCGGTGGCCCAAGCCCCTTCCCCCGCGCCGCCCGAGGAGGCGGTTCCCGAGTTCCGCTATGCCGTGGAACCCGGCGAAAGCGTGCCCGGAGACGAGGCGACGATGACGGTCGATTTCGCCCTGGATACGACGCCGGGAGCGCCCCTCCAGTTTCTCTGCCGGATCGAGAGCGACACCTTCATGCCGGACGCCTGGATTCGCATGCAGGTCATCGATCAGCAGGGGAAGACCGTGTACGAGACGCCCCTCAAGACGGTGGTACGTCAGGGATACAACCTCTGCCAGTTCCTGTGGGACGCCGACAAGGTGCCTTTCGGGGTCTATTCGGCGCGATTCGTGTTGATGCGCGGTTCCGAGTTCGAGGAGGCCCGCAGTTCTTTGGTGGTGAGCAAGCTGGCCGAGGCCCCTCTCGCGCGCCGGATCGAGGAGGCCGCACGCCGGGTGGACGACCTGACGCGCCACCTTGATGCCATGGCGCCCTCGGGACCGCCGGCGCCCTACGCCCGGATACGCCTGGCGGTGGCGCAGGATTTCGCGGAGCGGGCGCGGTCGGCCTTCGCACGCCAGGACTGGAAACGGGCGGGATACTACGCGGCATACGCGGAGAACACGGCCGAGTCGGTCCGAATTCACCTGACCCTGATGCCGAGTTTTCCGGAATTGTTCTCGACCGTGTCCGAGGCGCCGCTGGCGGGCCTGCGGTCGCAGAAC
>CAYVOE010000254.1:0-7629 GCA_964452795.1 uncultured Nitrospiraceae bacterium | reverse complement strand
CCGCGACGGCGTGCTCCTGAAGACCTCGGCCGGCACGGCCCTGGTGGACTTCTACTACACCGCCAGCCCCGCGGTGGCCGACGCCGTGGCGGCCCGGCCCTGGCTGGCGGCGACGGTGCGCATCGCCCTGACGCCCGTGGCCTGGGTCCTCGAGATGCCGGCCGCGGCGGCGGCGCTGGCGACGGTCCTGGCGGGGATCGCGGCCCTGCGTCGGCGGCGCACCGCGACGACACCGTAGCGCAGCAGTGCATGGACCGGACCGGTCCCGGGATTCCGGGGCCGGTCCGGCCTGAGGCCAGATTACCGGTTTCCACCTCATCCAGAAAGGAGTCTAATCCGTGAAGAAGGGCGTTTGGAGGGGAATGGCCCTGTGCCTGGCCCTGGTGCCTGTGCTCTTCGCCCGGGAGGCGGCGGCATTCTTCCCGCTGGGCGGCTACCTGGACACAGGCGAGCTGATCTACATGCGCTGGCCTCTGTCGGCGCTTGACACCAACCGCGACGGCGACGTCCGAATCGACACCGAGGGTCTGCCCATGGTGTTCGAGTCCGGGCCCGTCGGATTCACCGATGGCGAGATTCAGACCGTGCTCAGCGGGTTCGACGTCTGGGAACAGGTCGCCACGTCGTACATGGCCTTCCGCTACGCGGGGAAGACCTCCGATCCCCTCGAGCTGGAAACCGGTCTCAGCGAGGGCAGCATCGACTTCATCAACTACGTGGCCTTCGAGTTCAACGACGATTTAGAAGGCACCCGGCCCGTCGACGACGCTGACGTGCTTCCCGAAGGCACCCTGGGCATAACCCTCATCAGCTTTTCTCTCACGGACACCACCGTCACCGTCGACGGCCAGACCTACCCGGTAACCGGCGGCCAGTTCATCGACGTCGACATGGTCTTCAACGGCGACCTGTTCCGCAACATGCCGGAAGAGTTCGAGGACATCGAATCCCTCAAGGGCGCCGCGGTTACCGCGAGCGGCTTTGCCCTCGGCCTCAACATCAGCCCCCTGGTGAACCCGACCAACGAGATCCTCGACGAGGACGGGAATCTGATCTTCTTCGAAGAGGAGCGCGTGGTCAGCCTGCCCACCCCGGCCGGCCCGGCGACCCCCGTGGGCGTGACCTCGTCCATGGTGGGCGACATCGCGTTCGGGTACGTGGGCGGCGGCAATTCCCGGGAAGACCTGGCCCCCGACGACATCGCCGGCGTTTCCTTCTTGTATCCCCGGGGCGACCAGTCCAACTTCTTCAGCATCACCCACGAGGCCCGGACCCGTTCCCGGCGCGGCTTCCCCTCCGGCAAGATCGAGGGCGGATACGTCGTGGCCTGGTGCGACGCCGACAACGATCCCACCACGCCCCGCGTGCCCTTCACCGACACCCTGACCGGACTCTACGAGTTCCAGGAGTTGCAGCAGGGTTATTTCACCCTCTATAACCTGTTCAAGCAACTGCCCAACGACGACGGCGTGCTCTTCGAGCCCACGTACGTCCTCAGCGTGCAGCCCTTCGAGCCCTATTCCGGCGGCGATCCCTCGGATTACGATTCGACCCATGGCGGACAGTTCGAGGATTTCGGCACGCCCCTGGAATTCTCCAGCCTCTTCTCGTCCGAGGTCTTCCGGGAGGGCGGCAACATCCTCGACGTCGCCAACGTGGAAGAGGGCACGCCCCTCTTCTTCAGCCCCGCCCGCAACCGCGTCATTAGCGCCGAGTCCGGCAAGTCGCTTCCCCAAATGCTCCCCGGCGACCAGCCCATGTTCGGCGATCCCGTGGGCGTGTGCCCGCTGCTCCAGATTGTGGAAGGCGGCGGGGGCGGCGACGGCGGCGGCAACGGTGGCGGCGGCAACGGCGGCGGCCTGCCCGGGCTCAAGACCGCCATGGTGCTGCCCGACGCCCTGCGCGGCTTCCGCGATGCCACCCTCATGAATTCGACCGTCGGCGTGGCCCTGGTCGACTTCTACTACGAGATGGCGCCGTCCCTCACGGCGTACCTGAAGTCTCATCCGACGGCCATGGCCGGCGCCCGGATCGTAACGGACGGCGCCGAGTGGCTCCTCGGCCATCCCTACGCGCTGCTGGCGCTCCTGGTGCCGGTTGTGCTGTGCTGGAAGCGGATCCGCCGCGCCCGCCGCGTCGCCCTGCCGCTTCTCCTGGCCCTGGGGCTCTTCGCCGGCACCGCCCAGGCCCAGCTCCTGCCCATGAGCGTCGACGAGCTCGTCGGCCTTTCCGAAGAGATCGTCGTGGGCACGGTCGAGAACACGGAGAGCTACTTCACCGAACAGAACCACATCGAGACCAAGGTCACCGTCGTCCTCGACGACGTGATCAAGGGCGGCCTGGGCCGCGAGGGCCGCGTCGAGTTCACGGTCATCGGCGGTCGAGTCGGCGACATCGTCACCTACTCGGCGATGCTGCCCACCTTCCGGGTCGGCGAAGAAACCGTCCTCTTCCTTAAGAAGCGGACCGACGCCGCCGCCAAGAGCGCCGAGGCCCCCTACCGCGTGGTCGCCGGCGTCCGCGGCAAGAAGACCGTCGAAACCGACCCCGAGACGGGCGAGAAGTTCGTCCGGACGGGTGTCCGGTCCAGCGAGCCGCCCGTGGCCTTCGACGAGCGTCCGGAGGCGCTCAAGCGTCCGGCCATCGTCGAAAAGTCCGACTCCGACGGTTCCCGGCAGTCGGATCCCCGGGTGGCCCTCGAGGACTACAAGGCCGAGCTTCGCGGCGTCGTGGCTCAGGAAAAGGCCGCCGCACCGAATAAATGACCTTCCGCAATCAGGGCCCCGGGAGAACCTTCCCGGGGCCTTTTCTGTTTGGGGGCCTCCGGGGGCGCGGGAAAACGGCGTCACGGGGCGCTTTGCAATGGAGAACCCGCCCGGGTACACTCATCCGAGACACCGGGGCGGCCCTTAATCTCGAAAATCGAGTTCCGGACCTGTCAACTTGTGCGGGAATGTCCGCGTTACCCTTTTGTGGCGGACCCGTTCCCGCAGGGCGTGGGGATCTCTGCGCTCCATATACGGAAGCAACGAACGAGAATTATGCTGAAAGGTCTAATCACTCGACAGGTCTTTGTCGTCATCGACGTGGCGCTGGCCGTGTTGATCCTGGTGGTGGCGTGGATGGTGGTGAAACGGCTGATGCCCGAGGCCCCCTCCGTCACCTCCGACACCCCGGCCGCCGCCGAGCAGGCCGCACCCGAGCTGGGCGGCGTCAAGGACCGGTCGGAGTACCAGATCATCGTGGCCAACGGCCTCTTCGGCGAAGCGGGCCGCACCCGCGCCACGGAACCGGTGGAAGAGCCCAAGGTCGAGGAGCCCAAGGTCACGGTGCAGGCGCCGTCCTTTCCGATGCGCCTGGTGGGCACGTCCTTCGCCACGACCCATCCCAACGCCATCGTCGAGCACCAGGGCCGGACGGGGGTGTACAAGCCGGGGGACGAAATCATCCCGAACACGATCCGCCTGGATGAGGTCCACAACCGCTGGGTGTACCTGTACAACATCAGCAAGCAGCAGCGCGAGATCCTGACCATGGACGCCCAGGCGGACTCGGACGACCCGGTCCAGATGGCATCCGCGTCGCCGCGGCTTTCTACCAATTCGCGGCCTCGTCCCATGCGGCCGAACGAAGTGCCCGTCAGCCGCGAAGAGGTGGAGATGGAGCTCGTGAGCATCACCAACAACCTGGCCGAGGTGCACAACACCTTGAACCCCCGGCCCTATGAAGACGCCACGGGCAAGGTCATCGGCATGACCGCCGACAACATCACCTCCATCCCCCTGGCCCAGAAGCTGGGCTTCCAGGAGGGCGACGTGCTGACGCACATCAACGGCATGGCCATCGACAGCCAGGAGAAGATCACGGAGGCGCTGGGCCGGTTCCAGAACGCCAATACGTTCCGGGTTACGGTATTGAGGAACGGGAAGCCCGAGCTTCTCAATCTGAGGTTGACGGAGTGAACTGCGCATCATGAGATACGCCCTGATCCCGAAGCGAAGCACAAAGTATGGCCCGAAGCGGGGGCTGGCCTTACGGATGCTGGCGTGTCTCGCGATAGCGGGGCTGGCCGCGGAAGGGTGGGGCGCGCCGCGGGTGGGCCCTGCCTCGCCGCCCGTGCTGAGGCCGTCCAAGCCCGCGGTGGCCCAGATCCCCGAAGAGCCGGTCTACGAGGAGATTCCGCCCCTCGACCCCGAGACGGGGCTGCCCTACGAGGAGATGGTCCCGGGGGCGGAACCGCCCATCGAAGAGTATCCCGCGGAAGGGCTGCCGGCGGAACCCGAACCCGCTCTGCCCGAAGGGGAGTACGGGGAATACTACGAGGAACAGGCGCCGGAGGAATTCGAGCCCGCGCCCGTCGAGCCGGAACCGGCACCCGCGCCGCCGCCTCCGCCGGTGGTGCGGCCCCGGACGCAGGTGCGTCCCCGTGCCGTGCAGCGTCCCGCGCCGGCGCCGCCCGCCCGTCCGCTGATGCCGACGACGCCCTCGGGCGTGCCGTCCGACGACTTGAAGCCCGATCAGCCGGCGAGCTGGAACTTCGAGGACGCCGATCTCATCGACGTGATCCGCGCCATCGGTCCCTACACGGGCAAGAACTTCGACGTGTCGGACCCGCAACTGGCGGGGGCGAAGGTCACCATCATCATGCACGAGCCCATCGACGAGGCCATGGCCTACGAGGTCCTGGAGTCGATCCTGGCCACGCGGGGCTTCGCGCTGGTCCCCGCCGGGGTGGGCAACCTCATCAAGGTGGTGGCGCCGGGCACGCTGCCCGAGAAGACGCCCCTGGTGGTGGGCGCGGAGCCCTTGTCCCAGGGCTACGACCGGCTCGTCACGCACATCGTTCCCGTCGAGTACGCCAGCGCTTCGGATCTCCAGCAGATCCTGCCGTCTCTGGGGTCGATGAACGCCAGCGTGGACGCCTATGTGAACACCAACACGCTGATCATCACGGATACGGCCGACGGCGTGCGGCGCATGCTGGCCCTGCTTCGTCAGCTCGACATCCCCGGCTACGACACGGACATGGAGATTTTCATGCTCGAGTACACCAGCGCGGCCGTGGTGTCTCAGCAGATTCAGGAGGTGCTCCTCGAGGGGGCGCAGCAGCCGGGCGTGCCTCAGCCCGGCCAGCCCGTGCGCCCCGTGCAGCGGGCCCCCATTCGTCCCACCCTGCCCAACCAGCCGCGCCAGTCGCAGGTGGTGGGCCAGCGCGAGGAAGTCTTGCGCATCGTGCCCGACGAGCGGCTCAACGCCCTCATCGTAGTGGCCACCGCGTCCATGATGGAGCGGGTTCGGGACCTCATCGACCGGCTCGACATGCCCGCCCCGGTCCAGTTCGGCAACATGCACATTTATGAGCTGCAGAACGCCAACGCCGAGGACATGATGGACACGCTGAACTCCCTGGTCGGCGCGGCGCCCCCCGCGGCGCCCGGAGGCGGGGGAGGCGGCGGTGGCGGCGGTGCGCCCGGGGCCGCGCCGGCCACGCAGGTGGCGGCCTTCGAGAAGGAGGTCAGCATCACGAGCTACGAGCAGGGCAACGCCCTGCTGATCGTGGCGTCGCCCCAGGACTACGCCCGGCTCGTCGACATCATCGCCCGGCTCGACATTCCCCAGCGCCAGGTCCACGTGGACGCCACCATCCTTGAGGTCAGCATCACGGACAACTTCTCCCTGGCCGTCGAGACCACGGCCCTCACGGCCAACGACGCCTTCGCCCTCAACAACGTGGTGCAATTGGCCAACCTGCTGACCCAGGGGCCCCTCGGCCTGGCCGGAGCGGGCGCCCAGGTCGGAATACTCGACGGAACCACCGAGGTTACGGTCAATACCGACGCCGGGCCCATAACGCGGGAAATCCCCAACGTGCCCCTGCTCCTCACGGCCCTCGAAAACATTTCCGACATCAACATCCTGTCCCACCCCAGCCTGACGACCGTGGACAACACGGAAGCCAATATCGTGGACGGCTTCGACATCCCCTTCATCCGGGGTTCGAGCACATCCCTGGACCAGCCGGCCATCGGGCGGTCGATATTCAACCAGATCGACCGCGAAGAAGTCGGTATGAAGCTGCGGGTGACGCCTCAGATCAGCGAAGGCGAATACGTTTATTTGAAGCTGGAGGTGGAGCTGTCCCAGCCCGTCCAGAGCTCCGTGGGCGCCGACCCCAACATCGTGGGCCCCACGATCCAGACCACCAACATCAACGACGAGGTGGTGGTGAAAGACGGGGCCATCGGAGTCATCGGCGGATTCATCCGCGAGAGCACCGACCGCGTCATCCGACAGCCGCCCATCCTCGGCGACGTGCCCCTGGTGGGCTGGCTGTTCCGGCGCAAAGACAATTCCCGGCAGAAGCGCAACCTCGTGATGCTGGTGTCGCCCCACATCCTCAAGGAACGGCGCGACCTCGACCGGCTCACCGAGTACAAGCTTCAGCAGTTCGACGAGGCCAACGCGGACGTGGTGTTCGAGCAGGGCTTCATCCGCAAGATCGAACGCAAACAGTACGTGCGGAACCGACACCGCCCCAGCATCGAGGCGGCCGACAAGCTCCAGGAAGAGCACGGCTTCTCGCGGGGCGAGATCAAGAGGTAACGTTGAGCGCGAAACAGAAGGCCCGTCTGGGCGAAATACTGGTCGGCCTCGGTTACTCCCACAAGGAGCAGATCGACGAGGCCCTGGAGCTGCAGAAGATCCGGCCCAAACGGATCGGCGAGATCCTGCTGGACCTGGGCTACAACGAGGAGGACCACATCCTCGAGGCCCTCAGCGAACAGTTCGACATACCCTTTGAACGCAACGTGCGCGACCAGCTCGATCCGGCCCTCACGACCAAGGTGCCCATCGGCTTCATCCGCGAGTACCACATGTTCCCCTACCGCCAGAACGGCAAGGGATACTACGTGGCCCTCCACGACCCGATGAACTTGCTGCCCATGGACGACCTGCGGCTCCTGCTCGACGCCCCCGTCGAGCCGGTCCTCTGCCGCATGGCCGACATCCAGAGCGTCATCGACAGCTACTTCGACCGCCAGGGCGACAGCGCCACCGAGATGATCGACGGCATCCTCATGACGGGCGAAGACGACGACGGCGTGCCCACTTTAGAGACCCTCGATTCCGAGCGCGACCTCCTCGATCTCGCCAACGAAGCCCCCATCATCAAGCTCATCAACCTGCTGATCACGGGGGCGGTCAAGGAGCGGGCTTCCGACATCCACGTGGAACCCTTCGAGCGCGACGTGCGCGTCCGGTACCGCATCGACGGCGTGCTCTACGAGAAGTTCCAGGTGCCCAAGTCGCAGCAGGCGGCCATCATCTCGCGCATCAAGATCATGGCCAACCTCAACATCGCCGAGCACCGCCTGCCTCAGGACGGCCGCATCAAGATCCGCCTGAGCGGCAAGGAGATCGACATCCGCGTGTCCATCATCCCCATCGCCCACGGCGAGCGGGTGGTCATGCGTATCCTCGAGAAGGGGACCTTCCTGTTCGGTCTCGAGGAGCTCGGCATGCGGCGCCTGGACTACGAGCTGGTGGACAAGCTCATCCAGAGCTCCCACGGCATCATCCTGGTCACGGGTCCCACGGGGTCGGGTAAATCCACCACCCTGTACGCGG